>QILH01000208.1 GCA_003233255.1 Gammaproteobacteria bacterium
GGTCACTGCAGGAGCTGAATATATCGCCCAGTCATTGAACGCCGTCTGGGGGAGAACTCTGACCGCCGCCAATGTTCAGCAATATCTAATCGATAATGGGTTGCCGACCCCATAAGATAGTTCTTATCACCAGCCCATCAGAATCTCGACCAGTCTAAATTTCAATATATTCAGTTCAATAAAAAAGCCCGCTAAAGCGGGCTCGATTTATTCTTTTTATTCGTTGATAATAAAAAATTAAGCGCTGGCTTCTTCTATCATGGTTTTAAGTTCACCCTTCTGGTACAACTCCAGGGTGATATCACATCCACCAACCAGTTCTCCATTAATGTAAATTTGCGGGAAAGTAGGCCAATCCTGATAACGTGGCAGGTTTTCAAAAATTTCCTGATCCATCAGAACATTTACATGCGCGAATTCTTTGCCACAGGATTGCAACGCCTGGGCCGCGCGTGATGAAAAACCGCACTGAGGTAACTGAGGGGTACCTTTCATGAAAATTACGGCGGAGTTGTCTTTTACAATTTTGTCGATTCTTTCTAATACGTCCATCGGTCTGTAACCTCTAATGCGTTTGTCGGTTTAATCGGCGCGGGATGAATCGCGACGAAGGTAAATATCACATAATTCTAATATAGTCTTTAGCAAAACGAAACCTATACTTGAGTTAAATACTAGGATATGGCCCATTTTTTCATTATCAAGCCCGATCGACATGGGTTTGCAGCCAGAATTCCAGCAAGGCCAGATGCCATAGTTTACTACCCTGCAGACGGGTAAAGTGTTGATCGGGCTCGGATAATAGCTTTTCGACATAGTCATGCTGATACAAACCACGTTGCCGAGCAGCCGGTTGCAGCAGGATATCGCGCATAAATTCAAGAAAATCGCCGCGCACGAATTTTAACGCCGGCATGGGGAAATACGCCTTCGGCCGGTCGATCACCGCGTCAGGTACAATACCCCGTGATATCTGTTTAAGGACGTGTTTGCCACCGCGGCCAAGTTTTAGATGCGGCGGCAGCTGCGCAGCCAGCTCGACCAGCCGATAATCCAGAAACGGCACCCGTGCTTCGAGTCCAAAGGCCATGGTCATATTGTCCACCCGTTTGACCGGATCATCCACCACCAGGGTCGTTACATCCGCTCGCAATACCCGATCGATAAATTCATCGGCATCGGGTTCGTTTAACAACTCCGCCATTTTCAATGAAGTGTAGTCGTCGCCGTGGTACCGCGCATTGACCATTTCTAGATACTCAGCATGATCGCGATCAAAATAATAACGACCAAATCGATCCACATACTCACCGTTGATGTCTTCGTGCATACGCGGGTACCAGAAATAACCGGCAAACACCTCATCGGCCCCCTGGCCACTTTGCACCACTTTCACGCTTTTCGAAACCTGTTCGGATAACAGGTAAAACGCCACCGCATCCTGGCCAAACATCGGTTCCGACATCGCCTGTACCGCTTCGGGCAATCGCTTTAAAACCTGATCATTTGAAATATGGATCTTATGATGTTTAGTTTGATAACGTTCGGCCACCTGATCCGAAAATTCAAATTCATCGCCTTTTTCTTCAGGGTGATCTTCAAAGCCAATCGAATAAGTTAATAAATCCTGTACATTGCTCTCGGCTAGCAACGCGACTAACAAACTTGAGTCTAAACCACCGGATAACAACACACCGACCGGAACATCCGCCACCATTAAACGTTTTCTGACCGCATCGCGTAGTTGTTCATGAATCCGATCCGTCCATTCCTGATCGCTGTACTTTTCTGTTGGGCGTTGCGCTTTAAGACGCCAGTACCGCTGAGTTTTCACCGCGCCTTTTTTATCAATCATCATCGACGTGCCGGGTTCAAGCTTCTTTATCCCGACCAAAATCGTGTGCGGTGCAGGGATCACCGCATGCAAGGTGAACTGATGATGCAAGCCGATTTTATCGATCGAAGTATCAACCTCCCCGGCCGCCAGTAAAGCCTGAGTATTAGAGGCAAAGCGAATAAATTTTTCATTCTTTGAAAAATAAAAAGGTTTGATGCCCATCCGATCTCGGGCAACAAATAACTGTTGCGTATTTTGATCCCAGATGGCAAAAGCAAACATACCATCCAGATGAGCCGGGCACTCTACGCCCCATTTATGATAGGCCTTGATGATAACTTCAGTATCACCTTCACTTTGAAATTGATAACCTTCATCAATAAACTGCTTTCTTAATTCGGGGTAATTATAGATGGCGCCATTAAAAACAATCGTCAAACCTAAGGCCGGATCAAACATCGGCTGATTAGAACGGGGCGAGAGATCGATAATCGATAAGCGTCGGTGACCAAACTGGATAACGTCGTTAGACCAGCTGGATTCAAAATCGGGGCCACGTCGCGCCAGCTCGGGTAACATTTTTTTTATCACACCAGGATTTAAACCCTGGCCATCAAAACGTAATTCTCCACATAAACCACACATAATAAATTTGTCGAGACAATCCGATTATTCGGCCTTACCCCAACCTCCTCCACCCGCTGTTTCAATGACTAAACGATCGCCTTTCTTCAGCGTAGTACTAAATTTTGCTGGCATGACTTTATTATTGATTTTATTCATACCCGGTTGCCCATTCTCACCATCGTGACTTCCCCATGGCGCGTGCGAACGACGTTCGGTTAGTAGCGTCACCGTCGTCGTATCAGTAAACTCAAATTCACGAATCAAACCATCGCCACCGCGGTGCCTGCCGCCGCCGCCCGTACCTTCACGAATCGCATAGCGATGTACTCGCAGTGGGTAGCTAGCTTCCATCACCTCGATAGGTGTATTGCGAGTATTCGTCATGTGCGTTTGCACGGCGGACAAACCGGGATGCAATCGACCGGCGCCCATACCGCCCCCGATGGTTTCATAATAGTCCCAATGTTCTGCACAATACGTTCCACCCATCGCAAGATTATTCATACTGCCATGACTGGCGGCCGGTATCTGATCGGGTATGGCTTTGGCCAGAGCCCCCATCACTACATCGACAATGCGCGTACTGGTTTCAACATTACCCGCTGCCACCGCAGCCGGTCGTTTCGCATTTAACAGACTGCCGAGCGATGCATTGATGGTAATGGGTTTAAAGCTGCCCGCACAGGCAGGTGTGTAATCTGGCATTAGGCACCGAAAAACATAATACACCGCCGCAGCCACCACCGACAAAGGACAATTAATATTGCCACTTGTCTGGCTAGCGGTTCCTTCAAAATCGGCGTGAACCGTACAGTCCCTTATGCTTAATTTAAGTTTAATCAACAGATCCTTATTTCCCAGACCATCATCGTCCATCACATCTGAAAATTGATAATCGCCATCGGGAATCGATGCCAGTACATCACGGGCGATCGAAAGACCATATTCGTTCAACGCATCCAGTGCCGATTGATAACCTGAACAACCCACCTTCTCAATCAGATCTATCAGACGTAACCCCCCCGTGCGGTTGGCACTGATCTGGGCAGCAAAGTCTCCCTCACCGATCGCTTTATTGCGTGTTGCATCGAGAATCGTTTGCATAACCGATGGATTTATTTCTCCCGCCTGCAAAAGATATTGGGGCGGAATAACAATGCCTTCTTCGTCTAGTGATCTGGATATCGGCATCGAACCCGGGCTGTGACCACCGATGTCGGCATGATGTGCTCGGTTGGCAACAAACCCCATCAGTTGTTTTTCCACAAACACCGGTGCAATCAAAGTCACGTCCGGCAAATGTGTGCCGCCTAAAAACGGATCGTTGACCACCACCATATCACCAATGTGCCAATTTATATCTTTGACAATATCGCGCATCGCATACGCCATACTGCCAAGATGCACGGGAATGTGTGCCGCCTGCGCACATAACTCGCCCTGCACATCAAATACCGCGCAGGAAAAATCCAGCCGATCACGGATGTTGGGTGAAAAGGCAGCATGTTGTAACACCGCACCCATTTCAGCACAAATTGCGTTTATTCGGCTTGAAAAAATGCTCAGATCAACCGGGTTCATGTGAAAAGGTAATATCAGTAATATTGAATATTGTCAAAAAATTCATGTGGTTAGATAATCTCCATAAACACTCAATGGTTATGATGGGGTGCCCAGCCTGCAATTACTATAGTAGAATGCTCAAACATTTTATCTAACCCTCCATTAACCATTAAAATCTAAAAGGGGAGAACATTTCATGAATCCACTAAAATCCGTATGGGGTACGATTATCTCTGGTATCGTACTTGCTGTTATTATCATGCTTGCTGTTAGAGGCATGCAGCCCGCTGCGCCTGACGGTGCCGCCGCAGCTCTAGCAATCAATCCATGGGCCTTCTGGGTCTGGATTCACGTGCTGGTTGGTATCACCTGGATCGGCCTGTTGTATTATTTCAATTTCGTTCAAATCCCAGCCATGCCGGCGGCGAAAGCCGATGGTACCGCTCCGGGTATCACCAAGCACATAGCACCACGTGCCCTGCTCTGGTTCCGCTGGGCAGCCGTTGCCACCTGGTTTACCGGTGCACTTGCTCTCGAAGCCATGCATACAGCAGATGGTTCGGGTTTTGTTGCCGCATTCACACTATCTGAAGGCTACAAAGCTATCGGCATGGGTGCCTGGTTAGGAACGATTATGTTATTTAACGTCTGGGTTCTAATCTGGCCAAACCAGAAGAAAATCCTCGGCATGGTCGAAGCCACTGACGAAGCCAAAGTCAAAGCGGCCATGGTCGCCCTGATGGCCTCACGGACGAATACCCTGCTGTCAATTCCAATGATATTGGGCATGATCGCACAGGGACACGGCTACCCGTTCTAGAAAAACGGCCTGTAGCCACAAAAAACCCGGCTTTTAGCCGGGTTTTTTCGTTTAGATGTTTGCTCATTAGCAAACTAATGTCTAAAATTAACCTTTGCAAAGGCGGCCTCATTTAGGCTGCTTTTTTATTTGGTATTGGTAGTAAAATATGGATCATTTGATGTCAAATTATGCCCGCTTGGATGTCACCTTTTCGCATGGAAAAGGCGCGCTATTGTGGGACTCAAACGGTAATGAATACCTCGATGCCTTAGCGGGTATTGCCGTGTGTGCACTGGGGCATGCCCACCCCGCCGTTCAGGCCGCGATCAGCGATCAGGCCGGACAACTGCTACACACCTCGAATATTTATGAAATCAAAGTCCAGCGCCAGCTGGCCAATAAACTGTGTGAAATATCCGGCATGGACAATGTCTTTTTTGCCAATTCAGGTGCTGAGGCAAACGAAGCCGCAATCAAGCTGGCGCGTTTATACGGCCACAACAAGGACATCGACACCCCTACCTTGATCGTCACCGAAGGCAGTTTTCATGGCCGCACCCTGGCGACCTTAACCGCTACCGGAAATCGTAAAATACAGGCCGGGTTTGAGCCTCTGGTCAGTGGTTTTGTGCGCGCACCCTATAACGATATCGAGGCAATCGAAAACATCGGCCACAATAATAAAGACGTGGTCGGTGTGATGGTAGAACCCATTACCGGTGAGGGAGGTATCTCCATTCCTGCTGATGACTATTTAATAAAATTACGCGCCTTATGTGATCAACATGGCTGGTTGCTTATTGTTGATGAAATTCAAACCGGCATGGGCCGCACCGGCAAATGGTTTGCCCATCAACATCAGGGTATAAAACCGGATGTGATGACCCTCGCCAAGGCACTTGGCAATGGTGTTCCTATCGGTGCCTGTCTGGCACGCGGTGAAGCCGCCAGGCTTTTTCAACCCGGCCATCATGGCTCGACCTATGGCGGTAACCCCCTTGCCTGCCGCGCCAGCCTGAGCGTGATCGAGACGATCGAACAGGAAAAACTGATCGATCGCGTGAATGAACTGTCGGAATTATTTGTACATGGTTTTAAAGAAAAACTGAACGGACAAGACGGCATTGTCGAAATAAGGGCCAAAGGTCTGATGCTTGGCATCGAACTCGAAATACCCTGCGCTGAACTGGTAAAACAGGCACTCGACAAAGGTCTATTGATCAATGTAACCGCCGGCAATGTCGTTCGCTTATTACCGCCTTATGTTATGAGCAACGAACAGGCGCAACAGGTGATCGATACGGTTTCCAGCCTGATTGTTGCTTATCTCGAAAATGCGAAGGCACCAACATGATCCAGCACTTTCTAACCTTACTTGATCTAAGCGACGTTCAGGCCCAAACACTCATTCAACGAGCGATTGAGTTGAAAGCCAAACAAAAGGCTGGCGAAATCCACGAATACTTTAGAAATAAAGTCATGGGCATGATCTTTGACAAATCATCAACCCGTACCCGGGTTTCTTTTGAAACCGGTATGGTGCAGTTCGGTGGGCATGCGATCTTTTTATCGCCGCGTGATACTCAGCTCGGTCGCGGCGAACCCATTGAAGACAGCGCACGGGTCTTATCTCGCATGGTCGATATCGTCATGCTCCGTACCTTTGATCAGGAAAACCTTGAGCGTTTTGCTGAATATTCAAGTGTCCCCGTTATTAACGCCTTGACGGATATGTACCATCCCTGTCAATTGCTCGCCGATGTCCAGACCTACGTCGAACATCGTGGCGACATCAAAGGTAAGACCATCGCCTGGATCGGTGACGGTAATAATATGTGTCATTCATATATTAACGCAGCACGTCTATTTGATTTTAAATTAAACATTGCCACCCCAACAGGATTTGAGCCGGATACAAATATTCTACAGGCAGCAGGAGATCGCATCATGCTGACCACAGATCCTGCACAAGCCTGCCAGCATGCTGACATGGTCACCACCGACGTCTGGGCCAGTATGGGACAGGAAGAAGAACAGGCCCAAAGAGAAGCCGCCTTTGCCAGTTTTCAGGTCGATGATAACTTAATGAAACTGGCTCAGAAAGATGCCTTATTTATGCATTGTCTACCCGCACACCGTGAAGAAGAAGTTAGCGCCACCGTCATCGATGGCGAACAAAGTGTGGTCTGGGATCAGGCTGAAAACCGTCTACACGCACAAAAAGCCCTGATCGAACTATTACTAAATCAAAAATAATCGCATTCTCACCTGCGAAATACCAAAATGCATACTATATTTTATGGATGCGAATTTTATTCTATATACTTCTGCTTCATTCCAGTCTGATTTTTACCAACTTACTGCACGCTGGCGCCCTGGACGACGGCTACGATGCCTATGATAAAAAAGATTATCAAAAAGCCTATGAACTCTGGCAACCATTGGCCGAACAAGGTGATGGCGATGCCCAATATAATCTCGGTCTGTTATATCTAAAAGGCTTAGGCGTAAAAAAGAATGAACGCGAGGCATTGAAGTGGTTTACCTTTGCCGGCCAGCAGGACATCACCGATGCGCAATACAATGCCGGAGTTATGTTTTATAATGGCCAAGGGGTCTTTAAAGATGACATATCCGCGATGGAGTGGTGGCAACTTGCAGCCAACAAAGGTCATGCCAATGCAGAAAACAATCTCGCCATTATGTATGCCTATGCCTTCGGCACCAAAAAAGACCCGCAAAAAGCCCTTGAGCTCTGGACCAAAGCCGCCGAACAGGGACACCCGGACGCACGGCATTCTTTAATCAGTGCCTATACCGGAGCCATCCCCGGATTCCCGGAAGATCTTGAAAAAGCGAATTACTGGACGAAAAAAAATAGCCCGACAAATGTCGGACCGTAACTTAACCCTGTCAATGTGGCGGTGTCCTGCCTGTTTCGCTTGTCCTTGCTGTCATTATTCTATCCAGAATTCGTTATTTAATAGGAATTTTCGTCACTTTTCTAAATGAGATTTGTTATCATTTAGCCTTCTTGTGAAGGAAATTTGATGCAACCCGTTCTAGATGTAAAAAATATCGAATGCCGTTACCAACAACGTGTCGCTGTTCATGATGTATCGCTACGTATTAATGACGGCGATCTGTTTAGTTTATTGGGCCCCAGCGGCTGTGGAAAAACAACCGTATTGCGTGCCATCGCCGGATTTGAATCTGTGAGTAGCGGCAATATCAGCCTACGTAATGAGATTGTCTCCAAAGCCGGTTTCACCAAACCACCTGAAAACCGTCACATCGGCATGGTTTTTCAGGATTATGCGTTATTCCCCCATATGGATGTGCAGGACAACGTCGGTTTTGGTTTGCGCCACCTGAGTGCTAAAGACCGGAATCAACGCATTAAAGACATATTGAAGATTGTTGATTTAAGTGACTACACTGATCGCTACGTGCATGAGTTATCGGGTGGACAACAGCAACGTATCGCACTTGCCCGTGCCCTCGCTCCAAAACCCGATCTGGTGCTAATGGATGAACCTTTTTCAAACCTTGATGTGGAAATGCGAGAGTACCTGAGTCAGGAAGTCCGGCAAATTTTAAAGTCACAGGGTGCCACCGGGATATTAGTCACCCACGATCAGTTAGAAGCCTTTGCAGTCGCCGACCATATTGGGGTGATGGATAAGGGGGAGATTGTGCAAAATGATACGGCCTATAATCTTTATCACTCGCCAAACAATTACTTTGTCGCGGATTTTATTGGCCAGGGAGTATTTCTGGAAGGGACTCTATTAGCACCCGATAAGATCGAAACCCCACTCGGTATTATTGCCGGCGATCGTGCCTACGACTGGCCACGCGGCAGCAAGGTTAAATTACTGATTCGACCGGATGATATTGTGCATGACGAACAAGGAAACCTGGTTGGCGAAGTTTGTAACAAGGCCTTTAAAGGTGCAGAAATTCTTTACACTTTGCGCCTTTCATCAGGAATAGAAGTGTTGTCTTTATTCCCAAGCCATCATAATTACGAGCTCAAAGAACGGGTAAAAATTAATTTCGCACCCGACCATATGGTGGCCTTTAAGGTTTAAGTATCTTTTCGAGTACCCTCGTGTTGTTCGCGAGCCTCCCTCTCCACCTGCTCTAAGCTAATATGACGAACGTCCTTTCCTTTGACTAAATATATTACATATTCACAGATATTACGTGCGCGATCGCCGATTCGTTCCAGGGCGCGTGCCGACCACAATACATTTATCACCCTCGGAATGGAGCGCGGATCTTCCATCATATAAGTCATAAGCTGACGCAGCATGTTCTCGTATTCACGATCTACTTTTTCATCCTGTTCAGCGACCTTTGCCGCCGCTTCAGCATCCATTCTCGCAAATGCATCAAGTGCATCATGCAGATTTTGTCTTGCATATTCACCCAGGTGTTCGATGCCGGCAAGTGCCTTATTGTCATTACTGTCGCCGGAAGAAAATTTTAATGCCATCCGTCCAACTCGTTCAGCTTCATCACCGATACGTTCAAGATCTGTAATAGTTTTGATAATGGCCATAAGCAGGCGTAAATCACTGGCCGCAGGTTGGCGACGAGCTAAAATTTGTGTACATTCTTCGTCGATATCAACTTCCAGTCGGTTGATCTTGTAATCATTAGTCACCACTACCTCGGCCAGCGACATGTCCATTGATGTCAGCGCTGTAATTGCATCGCTAAGCTGCTGTTCGACGATACCCCCCATTTGCAGGACTCGATTGCGAACGTCTTCGAGCTCCTGGTTAAACTGCTGGGAAATATGGTGACCTATATCTGCTTTTTCCATGACCTCACCTTCAAAATCTGTAATGTATCATATTAATATTTAACGTTATCCATAACGTCCAGTAATGTAATCTTCTGTTTGTTTTTTCGCTGGATTGGTAAACAGTTTATTCGTGCCTGCAAACTCAATCAATTTACCGATATACATAAAAGCCGTATAATCAGATACACGTGCTGC
The DNA here is from genome assembly GCA_003233255.1 of Gammaproteobacteria bacterium. Taxonomy (GTDB): domain Bacteria; phylum Pseudomonadota; class Gammaproteobacteria; order UBA6429; family Thiohalophilaceae; genus SZUA-24. Next base: position 9,841 of record QILH01000208.1, read on the forward strand.
CTGTTGCATATTATGCGTTACTATAATAATAGTATAATTTTGCTTAAGTTCATAAATAAGTTCTTCAATTTTTAACGTCGAGATCGGATCCAGTGCAGAAGCGGGCTCGTCCAGCAACATCACCTCTGGCTCAATCGCAATAGCTCGAGCGATAACCAGTCGTTGTTGCTGTCCACCTGACATGCCTAAGGCATTATCATTAAGACGATCCTTCATTTCATCCCACAATGCTGCACCCCGTAGCGCCTTTTCAACAGCTTCGTCTAAACGACGTTTATCGTTTACACCTTGAATGCGTAATCCATAGGCAACATTTTCATAAACCGATTTGGGAAATGGGTTAGGTTTCTGAAATACCATGCCAATACGACGACGCAAATTGGCCACATTAACCTTCTTGCTATAAATATCCTGACCATGCAGTTCAATTTTACCATCAATCTTACAACCATCGACCAGATCATTCATACGATTGAAACAACGTAATAAGGTAGATTTACCACACCCGCTTGGCCCAATGAAAGCCGTGACCCGATTTTTAGGGATTACCATATTTACATCATACAAGGCCTGCGCGGTGCCATAATGAAGGTTCAGGTTAGAGACCTCCAATGCTATTTCTTCACTGTCGATATCCCCCTGACTCGCGGGCCGGTTTAGTGCATCTATATTAATCGCATGCGTTCTTATTTCTTTATCAGCCGCAGTTGTCATACTGTCACCTTTTAATCCTGTTAACTTTCTAACGCTCGGTACTTTTCACGAAGTCGATTACGAATCTGAATTGCCACAATATTCAGGGCAATAATAACCAACACCAGTAATAACGAAGTGGCATAAACCAAAGGACGTGCCGCTTCCACATTGGGACTCTGAAAACCAACATCATAGATGTGAAAGCCCAGATGCATAAATTTTCGATCAAGATGCACAAAAGGTGCAGTTCCGTCTAACGGTAAAGATGGTGCCAGTTTCACCACACCAACTAACATCAAGGGTGCAACCTCACCCGCCGCTCGCGCTACCGCAAGAATCAACCCGGTCATAATAGCCGGACTCGACATCGGTAGTATTGTACGCCAGAGTGTTTCAAATTTAGTTGCGCCCAGGGCAAGACTGCCTTCGCGAATGCTTATAGGGATCCGAGACAAACCTTCTTCGGTAGCAACAATCACGACCGGCAAGGTTAATAGTGCCAGGGTTAATGATGACCATAAAATACCCGGTGTACCAAAGGTCGGCGAAGGCAAACCCTCAGAAAAAAACAATTGATCAATATTACCGCCCAGGAAATAGACAAAAAACCCTAATCCAAATACGCCATAAACAATCGAAGGTACCCCGGCCAGATTGTTCACCGCAATTCGAATGGTACGGGTTATAACACCTTGTTTGGCATACTCACGTAAATACACCGCCGCAATTACGCCCAGTGGTGTGACTAATATCGCCATTATTATCACCATCATCACCGTACCAAAGATGGCGGGGAAAACTCCCCCTTCGGTATTCGCTTCACGAGGTTCATCGCTGACGAATTCCCATATATTCGCAAAGTATGTCCCTGTTTTTGAAAACACCGACATTTGATTTGGCTTATAAACCTTGACCACCTTATCAAGCTGAATTTCTTTAGTCTGACCATCGGCTATGCGCACAACAATAGAATCGCGTATTATTTCCAGATTCAGATCGTTCAGACGTTTTTGAACATCGGCATAAAGCGCATCCTGGACTTCGCGTGCCGCAGCAAGCTCCGCTATACGCTCAGAGGTCAGTTCGTTATCAAGCTCGTAACGCCGTTTTTGTAGACGAAGCTTTTCCAGTTCATGGTTAATTTCTCCGATATCACTTTTTTGAATATCAACAATTTGGTCATGCAAGGACAATACTCGATCTGTCCGGCTTATTAATTCAGACCACAGAGCGTCTTCGCTAACAGCCAATTGTGTTCCCTGCTCTTTTATCGAATCAAGAAAACCGTAAAAATTTCCCCACTCACGCCGAATCACCACCAGCGCATTGTCAGGAGATTCCAGAGTCTTAATATTTGGCTTAAGGATTAAACGAAAATCAGCGCCATAGACATCGCGATTACCTGTCTTCAGCGTATAACGCGTTATAAATTTATTTTCGCTGGTCAGTTTAACGCCGTTTTCCAACAGGGTTTCCCGGTCAACATCTTCTTCACCCCAGATTTCACCCATCAGACGAACTTCCTGTCCTTGCTCATCGACGTAATCCATCAACTGCACATCGGCAGGCCAGAAGAAACCCAGGCCACGCACCATAATCAAGCCAAGCAAACCAAACACCATGATCAGACTTGCACTGACCGCCGCCGCGTTTAGCCAGATCCAGGGATTACCACTTTTAAACCAGTCTTGTACTTTCATTTTACTTAACTATCACAGTGAGCTGTATTTACGGCGCAATCGTTGTCGAACAATCTCGGCCACCGTATTAAACAGGAAGGTAAACGCAAACAATACTAACGCAGCAAGGAACAATACTCGATAATGCGTACTGTCGACTTCAGATTCAGGCATCTCAACCGCAATATTGGCAGACAAGGTACGCATACCCTGGAAAATACTGAAATCCATAACGGGTGTATTACCGGTTGCCATCAGCACGATCATGGTCTCGCCAACTGCACGCCCAAGTCCAATCATGACCGCTGAAAAAATACCCG
>QILH01000157.1 GCA_003233255.1 Gammaproteobacteria bacterium
GAATGGGAACATATGGTGGTCAGAAAAATTGGTGCGACCAATGAGTTGTATCATAAAATAATGGGCAGTGTGGATACCCCAGAAAAATTCGAATCGAAACGATTAGAGCTAGCTGAACATGTGTGGGAAGGCATGAAGGAAACCGATTCGCGTGAGTGTCGAAACTGTCACGCTTTTAACTCAATGTCCTTGTCGGCTCAGAAAAAGACATCGCAAACAGCCCATAAACGTGCAGTTGAAGAAAACCGGACGTGTATCGATTGCCATATGGGAATCGCACATAAAATTGCCGAGAACTTTGATGCAAGTGGGGAGTTACACAATAAGTTTAGAAAGGAAAAAAGAAATTGCGGCGATTGTCATAAGGGAATGCAGCAGGGAGATGGTTGGTAAATTAATTATGGATCGTAGAGATTTTTTCAGAGCAGGGCTAAAGAAAATCACGAAAACGGTGGTTAACGAAGTCGATGCGCGGGTCAGTAAAAAAGCCAAACGTTATATACGCCCACCATATGCGATCTCTGAAGTAGAGTTTTTGCTGGCCTGTACGCGCTGTGATGATTGTGTCACGGCATGTCCGCACAAAGTAATATTTAAACTGTCGGCCAGACTTGGTGCCGATGTGGTCGGAACACCGGCGCTGGACTTATTAAGCAAGGGTTGTCATCTATGTGAAGACTGGCCTTGTGTCGCAGCATGCACCACGGCGGCATTGGATTTTCCAAAGGTAGAAATCGATAAAGATGGAACCGATAATAACGAAGAAGAACTACCCATTCCCCTACCAAGGTTAGCGAAGGCCACGCTGAATGAAAAAACCTGTCTACCGTTTTTAGGGCCGGAGTGTGGTGCTTGTGTCCCTGCCTGTCCGGTTCCCGAGGCCCTAATCTTAAATGCAGAGAAGCCCTATATAATTCCAGATCTATGCGTAGGTTGCGGAATGTGTCGTGAGGCTTGTATCCTGGAGGAAAAGGCAATTTCAATCACGTCGCGGTAATTGTTAGGTTATGCCTATATATTTTCGGATTTAAATCTATAATGGATAGAATGTCAGTGTGGATTAACACCACGATCGATTATTTTATCTTTCATGCTGTTTATTTTATCTCGATGTCGCTGATCGTTTTTAGCGTCTACAATATCTTTATATTCTGACCGGGTTGTTTTTCTTTCGTCGTCAGAAAGTTTGTTCCAGTCATTCTCAGAATAGCCATAATATGGCGTAGCACATGACGTTAGAAATGTAGCTATAGTAAGAAAAAACGTTGAACGGATTATTTTAGTATTTGACATATTTTGATCCCCTGTCTTTATTGTAGCATATCCGTCAGAAGGCCAGAAAATTTCGGGCGAGGTAAACTGTTTACAGAGAATAATTAACGAGGGAGTAATGATGAGTTGACTGCCAGAGCGAGGCCAACCCATCGTCGGATAAGAAATTAGATCGTCTGGTAATACAGGTTTTGTGGGTGGTTGGCCTGTGCGAAGAAGAACCAACGTTCAGCAATTAGTCCAACATACTGAATGATAAAGGCCGCCAGTAACCAACCGCTATCGGCCTGATCCATTCCATACCAAAGTGTTATTAACGGTGCAATGAAGGTCAGAACGATAAATATCCATTTCATATTTTTCATCATTGTTATAGAGACATGATTGAAGAAGTCACGCGTGTTGACCGCGCCACCCATAAAGCCCATTGTTTTTTGTTGTATTTTGGCGTGGCGTACACCCAATGCGGTTTGTATGGTGGATTTGGCTTTAATACGTGAATTGCGCACCAGCGATGCTGCGCGAGTAATAAAAGCTGCGACGGTAATAATGATTGCCCAGATGCCAAAGAAACGCATTAATTCAGGCGCGTTTTGATTGGCAAATGCGGTGGCGAGAAGAAAGCCTGATGCGGTGCCGAGCAGGGTGTAATTAATTACAGTCAATGGGCTGTGCCACTCCTGTAAAAATTTTAGGCAGGCATAGATCATGCCGGTACACAAAAACAGGGCAAAGGTGGCGAGTGCGCCGAAGATGCCGACGATCATAGTTAATTGCAAGTTTGCTCCGGCGGCGCTGGTAAACAGTACCGTATCCCAGCCCATGAATTGCATGAGGCCGTAGACAAAGACCAGCCCCATTAAAGCGGGCAGAGCGATCACTTCACGTGATAACCACGAGGTGCGCCACATGGCAGCTGAACGCCATGCGCGTTCGGGGTGGCCGAGATGAAAGAATGAGGCGATCAAACCGCCGATCAATAAGACCAGTACGATCACGGCGCCCATGCCATAGAAGTCGGTGCTATCCTGGCTGGGTAGGAGTTTTAAAGCCGAATAACTTTGACCGGTAATTAAGGCCAGAAACAAACCCTGGCCGGCTCCGATTAAGGTTGTTAAAAAAATCACACTAAATGCTGGGTGCATACTTGTTTCCTCAATGCATTGTTATTCCCGTACGAGGGGAATTTTTCTTTTCGCCCTTCACATGGGAAATGGAATGACATAGTATTATTCGTAAAGTCTATATTGTTACCACGAAGTTGAATCATCCAGAGTGGGTGCATCAACCGGTGCGCTTGGTCCACGCTCTTCTTTCTTCAGTGGGTTATCCGCACGTTGTAGTTCGTCTTCATGAATGCGCATGCGAGTTTTACGTCGGGGTAAATAATGGTTGGCCGGTTTGGTGCCCCATTCAGGCATCAGTTGATAACCGCCTTCCTCACGAATCATGTTTGAGACGTCCGATTCGGAATCATGCACATCGCCAAATAAACGGGCGTTGGTTGGGCAGGCCAGCACGCAGGCGGGCTTGCGTTCGGACTCGGGCAATTCTTCATCGTAGATTCGATCCACGCACAAGGTGCATTTTTTCATGACCTTCTGTGTTTCGTCGATCTCGCGCGCACCGTAGGGACAGGCCCACGAACAATATCGACAGCCAATACATTTGTCGTAATCCACTAAGACAATGCCATCTTCTTTGCGTTTGTAACTGGCACCCGTGGGACAGACCGGCACGCAGGGAGGATCTTCGCAATGCAGACAACTCTTCGGAAAGTGCAGGGTTTCGGTCGCAGGGAATTCACCAATCTCGTAGGTTTGTACCCGATTAAAGAAGGTGCCGGTGGGGTCTTTACCGTATGGGTTTTCATCGGTCAGGAAACCGGAGGTACCCGAGGTATTCCATTCCTTACAGGAAGTCACACAGGCGTGACAGCCTACGCATACATTCAAATCGATGATTAATGCTAATTGTGTCATATATTATTTCCTTTAAATGCTCCTTCTCCCTGAGGGAGAAGGAACGCTTATTAATTACTTACCTGATCCTTTCTTAAACAAACCCGCAAAGTAACCAAGGGCCTTTTTAGTTTTGCCGGTGCCCGGTAACGCTGGCATCGCATCAAACTGCGGATAAGTCGTCTTGTCTTCATCTTCCGCAGCTGGATAAATGCGTACACGCACATCATACCAACCCGCCTGTCCGGTAATCGGATCCGAGTTAGAGATATGTTCACCGGCATCGTGCGCTGGCAGCTCTTCGCTGATCACATGATTTAACAGGAAACCTTTTTCAGATTCATTGGCGTCTTTATCCAGTCGCCATGCGCCTTTCGATTTACCGATCGCATTCCAGGTCCAGACCGTACCGGGTTCAACGGCTTCACTATAGCGACACAGGCAACGAACCTTGCCGTGCATCGACTCGGCCCACATCCAGCCGCCATCTTTAATGCCCTGTGCCTGAGCGGTTTTAGGATGCACATGCATAAAGTTATAGGTATGGATCTGACGTAACCAGGCATTTTGTGAATCCCAGGAGTGATACATCGCCATCGGGCGTTGGGTCACGGCGTTTAACGGATAAGTGTGTTTATCCGTAAAGTGTGATTCCAGTGGCTCAAAATAAAACGGTAAGGGATCGAAATAGGTTTCGACGCGTTTACGTAAATGATCCGGTGGCTGTTTGCCATCGGTCTTGCCCTGTGCAGCGAGACGAAACTTCATTAAAATTTCAGAATACACATGAATATTAATCGGCTCGGCATAACGTAACAGGCGATGTTCCTGTGCCCAGTTCAGATAACCGCGGTTCCAGTTACGCATGTATTGAAACGACTTGGGCATCTCATATTGAAACACACAGTTGTTCTTTTCATACATCTCCCACTGATTCGGGTTGGGTTCACCCTTCATGAATTTCTCGCCACCCTTACCGCGCCAGCCGGCGAGGAAGCCAATGCCCGAACCGGGATCAGTTTCATAATTGATTACAAAGTCGGGGTAGTCGCGGAATTTGCGCGTGCCATCTTCCGCGGTAAAGGCCGGCAGTTTTAAGCGCGAGGCTAATTCAACCAGTACATCCTGGAAGGGTTTGCATTCGCCGGTGGGGGGGACAACCGGTACACGTACTGAATCCACCGGGCCGTCGAATTCCGAAATGGGGCGATCCAGCATACTCATCACATCGTGACGTTCGAGGTAGGTGGTATCCGGTAATACTAAATCGGCGTAGGCGACCATCTCTGATTGAAATGCGTCGCATACTATTAAATAGGGGATCTTGTATTCACCGTTGTCGTCTTTATCGTTCAACATGTCGCGCACGTTGGCGGTGTTCATGGTGGAGTTCCAGGCCATGTTGGACATAAAGATCAACAGCGTATCGATCGCATACGGATCCTGACGCCAGGCATTGGTGATCGCATTTTGCATCAGGCCATGCGCCGCGAGTGGAAACTCCCACGAAAAGGCCTTATCAATGCGCACTGGTTTATTGTCTTTATCAACGAACAGATCATTCGGATCCGCAGGCCAGCCCAGTGGCATACCATTTAAGGGTGTGTTGGGTTGCACATCGTCCGGCGATTTCGGTGACTTCGCACAGGGCGGAATCGGCCGTGGGAACGGCGCCTTGTGGCGAAAACCTCCGGGTCGATCAATAGTGCCCAAGATGGTCATTAAAATAGACAGGGCACGAATGGTCTGGAAACCGTTTGAATGTGCCGCCAGTCCGCGCATGGCATGGAAGGCCACCGGGTTACCGGTTACGGTATCGTGATCCTTGCCCCAGACATCGGTCCAGGCGATCGGCAGTTCGATCTTTTCATCGCGGGCGGTGATGCCCATCTCATGCGCGAGGCGTTTGATGGTTTCGGTTGGGATACCGGTGACTTCGGAGGCCCACTCGGGGGTGTAATCTTCGACGCGTTCTTTTAATAACTGGAAGGCCGGTTTGGCGTCGCGGCCATCAGCTAACTTGAAATCGCCTAACAAATAAGGATCGGCGTCTTCGGTGCGGGCGTGTACGGCCTTATCAGTATTTCGATCCCACCAAACCCGATCTTGTGGATCGAAACAATCCGGGTCACGCGGAATATCAGTACGCGCAAACAGACCAAAGTCATCGCTGTCTTCATCGGTGCTGACAAGCTCAGCGGAGTTGGTGTACTGCACTAAAAAATCACGATCGTACAGACCGGTGCGAATCAGTTCATGAATAATCGCCAGCAGTAAGGCGCCATCGGTACCGGGTTTAATCGGGACCCACTCATCGGCAATCGCCGAATAACCGGTGCGGATCGGGTTAACCGAGATAAAACGGCCGCCATTGCGTTTGAATTTCGACAGGGCCATTTTCATCGGATTTGAATGATGATCTTCGGCGGTACCGATCATGATAAATAGCTTGGCGCGATCCAGATCCGGGCCACCAAATTCCCAGAACGAGCCGCCGATGGTGTAGATCATGCCGGCGGCCATGTTGACCGAACAAAAACCGCCGTGGGCGGCGTAGTTGGGCGTGCCGAATTGCTTGGCAAACAGGCCCGTCAGTGCCTGCATCTGATCGCGGCCGGTGAACAGCGCGAATTTTTTCGGGTCGGTGGCGCGTATATCCGCGAGCCGCTCTTCCATAATGCCGTAGGCCTCATCCCATGAGATCTCCTCGAATTCCGCATCGCCACGATTGCTACCTTCCTTGCGTCGTAAAGGTTTGGTCAGGCGCGCAGGTGAATACTGTTTCATGATGCCCGAGGCCCCCTTGGCGCAGATAACCCCTTTGTTTAAAGGATGATCAGGGTTGCCCTGGATATAACGAATCTCACCATCCCTGAGTGTTACCCGGATTCCACAGCGACACGCGCACATATAACAGGTGGTATTTTTGGTTTCGATGCGCCCTTCGGGCTTTTGCAATGGGTCGTGAACGACGGCCATAGTTACCTCAACTTTTTGTTAACCACAATGATTGCATTGGCATTCATTGTTGGGAATTATTTATTTTGACGCCCAAAAGAGACGGTTCCGTGCATACAAAAATTTAGCGAATCGGACTATAGAACCCCTAAGTATATAAGGAAATACTAATAAAGTAATATATATATGGTTTTTATGCCCCCACCGGCTTGGTTGTGCAGTGAATTATCGGCTCGAGTCGAAGGGTGCTGAATGCAAATATAGACTAAAAATCTTATATGCAAGGGGTAGTCGCGATTTTACTGTTTATGATGTGGATTGAAAAGGCAGTAAAATTTTACCGATGAGAGCAAGTGCATGGATAACGAAAGAACAAGGCAGGAGCCGGGTTGAAATCAAAAATAAAATTCCCTTATGTGTTGGTCAATATTACTGACTTGTTTTTGCGCGCTGATACGTCAATGTAGCGCCGCCTGAAGGGTTTATTGCGAGTATTTAAATCCTGAAGGGGGCTAAAACTATTGCATACCTGGTTCGCGAACCTGTGTACAATAACGGCCCGAAATACAGTGGCTTATATAAAAACTGTATAATATTTAACCTTATTTATCTTTATACTATTATATAGGGCAATCCATCATGGAGCGCTTTGTGTAAATCGACATCCGAATTTAGGAGGCCCGTCGAAGGCGGAGATCGTCGCAACAAACGAGACACTTTAGTGGTCGGTGGTGGCATCAGCGGTATGACCGCAGCATTGGAAGCCGCTGAATTTGGCAAGCAAGTTATCCTGGTTGAGAACCCCCCATCTTTGGGTGGACGCGTAAGCCAACTCTACCGTTATTTCCCGAAACTGTGTCACTCAACCTGTGGCATGGAGATCAACCTCAAACGTATGCGTCAGCAAAGTAATCTCAATTTATTGACGATGACCGAAGTGACCGATGTGCAAGGTGATGCTGGAAATTATTCAGTCACACTGAAAACGCATCCTCGCTATGTGAATGAGAACTGCACGAACTGCGGTGATTGCGCCGATGTAGTCGAAGCCGAATTTGATGACGAATATAACTACGGCATGAGCAAGCGCAAAGGCGCTTACACGGCCAATGAAATGGCTCATCCTCAGCGCTATGTTTTAGATCCGGCCATCATTGGTACGGACGATGCGACTAAAGCCTAAGACGCCTGTAAATATGGTGCAATCGATTTAGACATGCAGGAAGAAAGCAGCACCATTACCGTCGGCGCGATTATCTGGGCAACCGGCTGGCGTCCGTATGATGCTAACAAGATCCAGCCGTACGGTTATGATCGTTTTGAAAATGTAATCACTTCAATTGAGTTTGAGCGTCTGGCCGACCCACATGGTTCGACCGGTGGTAAGTTAGTGCATCCATCCGATGGCAAAGAAGCAAAAAATATTGCCTTCATTCAATGTGCCGGTTCTCGTGACCGCAATCATGTTAAAACATTGTTCGCGTATCTGTTGTATGGCGTCATTAAAACAGGCCAACTATGTGCCTGAAAAATTCGGCGAAGAAGCCTAGGCCTCTATTTATTATATCGACATTCGTGCGATTGATCGGATTGATGATTTTTATCAAAACGTCAAAGACAATACCAACACCAAATTTATTAAGTCCAAAGTTGCCAAGATTGAGCAAGACAAAGAAGGTAATCCTGTCTTGCATGGTGTGGATACCGAAGGTTATGAACGTTATGAAAATACACATGACCTGGTGGTACTGGCGATCGGTATGGAGCCGAGTGTTGGTGGTGATGATTTTCCAATTAAGGTCACGGTCAATGAATCGGGCTTTATGGAACAGGACGAAAGCAACGGTGCGATTTTCGCGGCAGGTTGTGCGTCGGATGCTCTGGACGTGAACCGCGCAGTACAAAGTGCGACCGCCAGTGCGTTACGCGCCATTCAAGTGGTTAATCGTGTTGCTGGTACGGAGGGTTAAGAGATGGCTGACGAAATTAAAATTAGTGCATACATCTGTCAGGGTTGTGGAATCGGCGATCGAGTTGATACTGCGCAAATGGCTCAGATAATGTTTGACCCTTAAAGCCCTCGAAAGAGGGCTTTTTTAATGTTTTCGTGAACCTTACTTGCGACACTGTATCGTATGGCAAATAGCCACACCAAATAAGATGTATATATTTTTGATTCAAATTGTCAATTCTTGCCGAAAGTGATTGAAATCGATCACCTAATTCATTGAAAATAATCAGCCAATAATTATTATTATATTGATTATAAAATGCCAGTTTATAGCTTTCAGGGATATGACTTGGATGGCAATGGGATTTCAGGCAGTGAATTTGCTGATAACCCACCCGCACTTCAAGATAAGTTAACTCAACGCGGAATCGTGGTTGAGAACTATAGCTGTAAGAATAAAAAATCTCGAGTACTTAGTTTCGGGCGCATCCTCAATGCCGATGATTTAATCCTGTTATTGCAGGAGTTTGTTTCATTGCTGGCCGCCGGATTTCCTATCCCCAGGGTTTTACTGATGTTGTCGGATCGCCCTGATCAACCGCGACTGCAACAGGTATTGAATGAGATTTTAGTCAAGGTGGAGCAAGGTGAAAATCTATCTGATGCAATCGCATACCACCCGAAGGTATTTGATGACTACTTAATTACATCATTGCGCATTGGGGAAAAGTCTGGCGATCTGGTTGAGCCTGTAAAGCGCTATATCGCATATCGGAAAGTAAAGCAGAAATTAACGACCAGCATAAAACAGGCTCTGGCCTACCCTGTTTTTCTTATGCTGACGATGGTGTTTGTCATTGTCGCCCTATTTACGTTTGTATTGCCGCGTTTTGTGGAAATGTATTCTGGATTTAATGCTGAGTTACCGGCTGCAACTTTAATATTGATGTCGGTCGTTGAAAACTTTCCGATCTATGCAGGGATTTCTGCAGCGGTTATCAGCGTGGGGTACCTGATGTTTAAGGTATATATTGCTACTGAATCTGGCCGATATCGTTTTGATTTTTTTCGATTGTATGTACCAATAATAGGCCGGATGGTGCGATTGTTTTCGATTGCACAGATTACTCGCGTATTAGCAACGCTTATTAAAAGCGGTGTTACGGTTGTTGAGGCCCTGGTGAAGACGGCAGATGGAATAAATAACAGGGTGCTGTCAAGACAGCTCAGGATGGTGGCAAGAAGAATTGAAGAGGGCGCGGCGCTTGCAGACGCCATGAGGATAATTAAAATATTTCCCAGTAAGTCACTAAAGCTGGTGGCTGCAGGCGAGGAGTCGGGGCGGCTTGAGGAGCTATTGATAAACATAACTGAATATCATGAAGAACTATTTGAATCGTCAATTAAGAAGATTGTTGCTCTGGTTGAGCCGATAATAATGCTTATTATCGGTTTATTTGTAGGGGGTATTATATTAGTCATGTACCTGCCAATTTTTTCAGTGGCCGAGATTGTGCAATGAGTTATTTATATAAAGAAGTTCGCACCGGCCAACTTTTTGTCAAACAGCAGTTGATATCAGCCGAACAACTCGACACTGCTCTGGAAAATGCCGATTGCCGTATTGGTGAATGGTTGCTAAAAGAAAACCTGATCAATAAAGAGCAGTTGGCGCAGGTTTTAGCGCAGCATTATCAGCTGGAATATTTTAATCTGGATAACTTTAAAGTTGAGATTGAACTGTTTAATTATTTACCCATGAATCAGGCAACTCGTCTAAACGTCATACCTGTTCAGCTGGAGGAAAATATTTTAGTCGTATGTGTTGCCAGCCTGGACGACTATAATCTGGAGCAAAAACTTGAGGCCATTACCGGGAAAAAAATTCGTCTAGTGATGGCCGGTGCGGATGAGATTAGTGAGGCATTAAATCGAAGTGATGGTTCCTCACATTTACTAAATGATTTGACTCAGGATTTTAAAGCATCGCTTATTAAAGAAAGCTCAGATGGAAAGCGACAAACTATTGATCTGGACGGTGTAGATGACGAACAGGCCCCGATAATACGTTTAATCAATTCAATTATCATCAATGCGATAAAAAAACGCACGAGTGATATTCATATCGAGGCATTTGACAAACGTATTGACGTGAAGTATCGCATCGATGGCGTATTGTATGATGCTACTGAAAAGTTGGATGTAAAATATCATAGTGCTCTTATTACCCGCCTCAAGGTTATGGCCGAACTGGATATTGCCGAAAAAAGAACTCCACAGGATGGACGCTTTAAATTACGTGTCGCAAACCACGATATAGATTTTCGTGTTTCAATATTACCGACAATATTTGGCGAAGATGTCGTAATACGAATATTAGATAAGCTTCCTTTTAGTGATGGGACAAGTGAACTATCAATTAAATCGCTTAACCTGGATGCAGATACGAAAGTTAAATTCGAACGTGCTATTCACGAACCCTACGGCATGGTATTGATGACCGGGCCGACGGGTAGCGGCAAGACAACAACTCTGTATGCCGCGTTATCTGATTTGTATACCGGAGAAGAGAAAATCATCACTATAGAAGACCCGGTCGAGTATGAGTTGGATGGGATCATACAAATACCGGTTAATAATAAAAAAGAATTAACCTTTGCCAAAGGTTTACGGTCAATATTAAGACATGACCCTGACAAGATAATGGTGGGCGAGATTCGTGATGCTGAAACGGCCCAGATAGCCGTGCAATCGGCACTAACCGGCCACCTGGTTTTTACGACGGTTCACGCAAATAATAGTTTTGACGTGATAAGCCGTTTTACCCATATGGGCGTTGATGTATACAGTTTTGTATCGGCATTAAATTGTGTGATGGCGCAGAGGTTAGTACGGCGTATATGCAGGAAATGTAAGTTTCCCATGAAGGTCGATACAGAATATCTAAATTATTCTGGTCTCGATATAGATACATATCGCGAGTATGAGTTTTTTGAAGGCAAGGGATGTAGTGAATGCAGTCAGACTGGGTATTATGGACGTATGGCGATCACTGAATTGTTGCCAATTTCACATAAAATACGAGAATTGATTTTGAATGAACGAAACATTTCTGAGTTACACGAAGTGGCGAAGCAGGAGGGTATGATTAGCTTGCGGCAATCAGCGATAAATAAAGCCCTGTCGGGTGAAACGACCTTAAAAGAAGTAAATCGAGTGACGTTTATTGACGCATGAAGATCTTCGACTTTAATCGATATTTAAACGTGTATATAGGCTCATCGCAAATTTGTTGCAAAATGAATAAGGGTAACGAATCTGTAATCCTTGAGGCGATTTCACCAAAGTTAACGAATTGTTCAGACATTAACCAACTGAATGCCTCGATGAATGACATTTTATCGGTAGCTGAAAAACAACTTAACTATGAAGCGGTAAATGTTGTGTTAGCTGATCCGTTTATTTTACATATCAATTTAACAATGCCGACGATCCCCAGGAATAGAGAACAACTTAGAACTCTGATTTTGTTAAAAATTGAAAAAGACTATCAATTAGAAAAAAATGATTATGTTTTTTATATTCAGAAAGTGAAGACCGAGGATAGACTGAACCGATTTATAATTTATGCTGTTAAAAACAAATTACTGAGCAGCATAAGTAAAGAACTGGAAAAAAAACATAAGGTGTTACGTTCGGTTATTCCATCGTATCAATTAATCCATAATTCAATATGCAAATCAAAACGGAAAGGAAGCGGTGTTCTTTTATATCTAGATAAGGAATCCTGGACCCTGTCAATTGTGGATAAAAATAATGAAGTTATATTCTTACGATCAAAATGGCACGATAACAATACAAACGAGATATTTGATTCCCTTTCGGCTGTACTTAGATCGCTTTCTAGCATAGAAGTGCGTTTAAGTTTAACGACAGCGTCATTTATAGGGGATGATAGTTATCGCGAAGAAGTGAGTGAGTATTTAAATAGCGTTATTGGAACATCACACGAGAATTTAAATGAAAAAATGGGGCTTTCCAGAGAATTACTAAAAAAGCATGCTGACCTTATTTACTGTCCTATATTGGCGTATAGATAATGAATTTAGCTATAAATTTTATAAAAACACCGATGCGCAAGATTCGAATATTTGGCCATGTTCTGGTGGCGGTGAATTTTCTTACCCTGGCTATTGTGGCCTATTTCTGGATTTCAGTAACGGAGCTGGAAGTAGAGAATAATAATCTTCTCGCACATACCACAAAACTTAAACTACGACTTTCACTGTTAAAAGAAATATCAAAAAATCATCCTGATCTCAAACAGCTGATTGGGTTACGTGACGATATTGAATTGACAGGATAAATTCTATCCTGATAAAGCATGGATTTGATGCAAACAGAGCCCTTGAAGTGATAGAGAAAAATGCACCGAAACAGGTATATTTCCAGCAGTTCAAGCACGATAGTGAAACAGGAAAGATCACTTTTAAAGCTGTGTCGAATAAAAATAATAAATTAACTCAGTTTCTAAAAAATCTGGAACAGGAAAGATTGTTTAAGCAGGTATCAGTGGTGCGAAAAGACAGCGTAAAAGAATCAGGAAAATTACACCACCGAATAGAAATCGAGCTTGAGCAGATAAGCAATACAAGTGGAGGAATATAAATTATGTTTTCAATAATGTCGCGCCTACCCGCTTTTTACATTTTTGGCGTAATATGGGTCAGTTTGCTTGGCTTACTATTGTATATAGTTATAAATATCTGGCACCCAGCTAAAACAAGCAATCAGGCATTAAAGTTTGAAACGGGTAATCTTCGTGAAGAAACAATTCATATTATTGGATTAAATGAGTTTTCAAAAAATTATTCTTCGCTTAAGCAGGAATTAAAGGTCTATAAAACACGCCTGGATGCGCCTCTGAGTGAGTCAAGTTTAACCGAAAGATTATATCAAATCGCCAGCGAGAACAGTGTCACGGTTTTGAGCGAGTCTAACAAGAAAAAACGAAACAAAACACTCGGGGTAACCATGAAATCCTTGTTGTTGGAAGGTAAATATACAGATATACGTAAATACATCTACAATTTAAACAAGATAAAATCAATGGTGTTTATAAAGCGTATTGAACTGAAAAACAAGAAAAAAAGTAAAAAAGTAAAAGCAGCGATTCAGATTTCTGTCTACACTGCGAGCAAGTAAAGTGCCAACGATACTTAAGAATAAATATTTATTGATATCCGTAGTAGGTTTATTATTGGTTTTTAATTATTTAAAATGGACAGGTGATGATTCTAACCCAGAATTAAAAAATGTAGAAACGAAAAAGAATGTCGAATTTTCAGATTTAAAGCTGGTCAAGGCGAGAACTGCCGATAAAAATATAAAAATATACCGCGATTTGTTTCATCCTCCGAGAATAAAAAAATCCAAACCCAGGAAAATAGTCAAGGAAAAACCCAGGCCAAAACCCAAAGGGCCACCCCCACTCACGCCTGAAGAGATCGCACACAACAAGGCGAAATTACAACTTGCACAGATAAAAGTCATGGGCATTATGGAGCAGGACGGATTTCAACAGGCTTTTATCGTATACAATGAGGATACCTTTATCGTAAAAAAAGGTGAAAAATTCGCAGACGTTTTTCAAGTTAGCAATATTAACGCTGGCAAGGTTGATGTTATGGAATTAAATACCACCTTATCTAAAACTATACAGCTTAATCAGCAAGAAAAATGAGCCATAGGCAAAAAAAATATCCGCTTCAGTACTCTGGTTTAACATTAATTGAGCTACTGGTCGTGATGGTCATATTATCTATCCTGGCGAGTGTTGCGATGCCGTTATCAGAATTAATAGTTAGGCGGAATAATGAACTCGAACTTAAGCGAAATTTACGCATGATTCGAACCGCCATCGATCGATTTCATCAGGACTGGCAGGCAAAAAAATTATCTCAGTTTGACAGCACGGCAAGTGTCGATGGCTATCCATTAACGCTGGTAATATTGACCGAACGGGTATCGCTAACAGGCGAAGGTGCAAAAAGCCGGCGTTATTTACGACGTATCCCCCCCAATCCGTTTGCGGATCAATCGTTGCCTGCAAATGAACAATGGCTGCGTCTGAGTTATCTAGATGATCCGGATACATTTACCTGGGGCGGGCAGGATGTCTACGATGTTAAGGTGGAAAGCGAGAAGACGGCGATAGATGGGTCAACCTACAATGTTTGGTAATTGCTTATATGCCTGTCTCAAAAAATATAAAAGTGGTTTTACCTTAATGGAACTAATGATAGTTTTATTACTATTGAGTTTATTAGCCAGTATAGTTGCGCCGATGATTACTAAATCGATTAATCGAGCTAAAGAATCGAGTCTAAAAGAAGATCTTTTTATTATGCGCAAGGCTATAGACGATTATTATGCCGATAAAGGCCAGTATCCGCCCGAGCTGGAAGTATTAGTGGAGGAGCGCTATATACGTAAAATACCGACGGATCCTTTGTCGGGTGAGGTCTGGGCATTAGTGCGAAGTGAAAGTGAAGATGAAGAACAAGGGGTAATGGATTTACATACGCAAGCAGAGGGGAGTGGAATTGATGGAATACCGTATCAGGAGTGGTAATCAAACTTACCGGTTGAGTAAGGGATTTACCTTAATGGAATTATTAATCGTTCTGGTTATTCTGGGACTATTGGCCGCCCTGGTGGGGCCGACTTTATATAACCGAATAAAACCCGCTAAACAGGCGACCGCGCGCGCGCAAATAGAGAATTTTATGACCGGCTTAGACAGTTATTTCATCGACGTAACTCGTTATCCTAACTCGGTCGAAGGTTTGAGTGCGCTGCGGGTAAAACCTAATGGGGTGGATGGCTGGGCTGGCCCATACTTAAAAAAAGAATTACCCAAAGATCCATGGAAGAATGCCTACCAGTATAGTAGTCCCGGTAGAAACGGACCCTATGAAATAGTGTCGTTTGGTGCGGATGGACTTGAGGGTGGCGAAGATGAAAACAAAGATGTTACCAGCTGGAATTCTAACTAGAACATCAGGATTCACGCTGGTGATGGTGCTTGCCATGGTCGTGGTGGTGGGTATTGTAGCGAGTACAGCTATTACGACTAACTCGTTTAAAGTTAAACGTGATCGAGAAGAAGAACTTTTGTTTCGTGGTACTGAAATAAAAAATGCAATTAGGAGTTATTATTTAGCGGGTAAATCGGATAAAGTATTTCCTCGTAGTTTCGAACAACTCGTTGACGACACGCGCTATCCACATAAACGACATTTACGTAAAGAATATTTAGATCCCATTACTAATACGGATTTTCAAATTATACCGTCGATGGATGGTGGTTTTTCGGGGGTGCATAGTTCCAGTAATGAAATACCCCTAAAGCAAGCTAATTTCCCGGTTGAATTAATTAAGTTGGAAGGTGCAACACAGTATTCTGACTGGCAGTTTGAATACATCCCGCCTAAAAAAACATCGAAACCTGAAATAAAATCAGAGCAAAATTCATCTACACTAAAAATTAATCCGTCTGAATAATATTTTTTGACGCATTTTTTGACGTTGTGATTAAAAGTGTGTCTTTAAGACGACACATCTGAATTACGGTCTTCGTGTTTTTGTTTAAATAAACCGCGTCTTTGTTAAATAATATTAATTTGCAAAATAGATGTTGCTTTTTTATTTTGATCC
>QILH01000085.1 GCA_003233255.1 Gammaproteobacteria bacterium
CTAACAGCTTTAATATATTGGGGCGTGATACATCGCCGAAATAGACAGGAAGTGACTGATCATAGGCTTTTTGAACGGTGACCGGGTTATTATCAATGGCGATATACGGAATTCCCCCTGCTTCCAGCACTTTTGCAATTTGTTCTCCAAAACGACCGAAGCCCGCAATTAACACGGTGTTTTTAGTTTTTGGTGCGTGCTCAACATGCATTTTTTCTGGCACGGTTTGATCCATACTTTTTTGAGTTAAACGTAATGCGAGGTTAAACAGGAGAGGGGTAACGACCATGCTAATGACGATGGCGAGTAACAGAAGGCTGTGTTGTTCATTTGTTAATAATTGTTCCTTGCTGGCAAGCGCGAATAATACGAAGCCGAATTCACCGGATTGTGCAAGATAAAAAGCAGAACGTAATGCGGTGATATGGCTGGCTTTAAAGAGTCTTGCTAGTGGATAAATAACCAGTATTTTGATGGCCAGCAAAACAAGTACGAATAAAATAATATGCAGCCCATCATCGGCGAGTAAGGTGATATCGATACTCATGCCAACCGACATGAAAAACAGACCTAATAATAATCCTCTAAAATGCTCTACGTCGGCCGTGATTTGATGACGAAATTCCGAGCCCGACAACAACACACCGGCCAGGAAGGCGCCTAATGCCATCGATAAACCAACGGCATCCATTAACCAGCCGGTACCGATAACGAGTAATACGGCGGTGGCGGTGAATACTTCCTGGTTACCCGACGCGGCGATATGTCGTAGCATTGGTTTTACTGCATAGCGGCCGACGATGATTACTGATGATAATGCGCCTATGCCGATTATGAGCCCCAGGCTAACATCTTTACTTACATGCCCGGAATGAGGAGCAAAGGCACTGACCATTAATAACAATGGAACCACGGCGATGTCCTGAAACAGCAGGACTCCGAAAGATAAACGGCCTTCTTTAGTCTGAAGGGTTCCTCGTTCGGTAAGGATTTGCAGGACGAATGCCGTTGAGGAGAGCGCAAGTCCAAAACCTATTATAATGCTTGCGCGGGAACTTATACCAAAGCTGTAGGCAACGAGGCTTAATGCTATGCCAGTAAGGACAACCTGCAGCAGCCCCATGCCAAAGACCTGATGGCGCATAGTCCATAGCCGTTGTGGTTTTAGTTCCAGACCGATAACGAACAATAAAAATACGACACCCAGTTCACCAATATGCAGCACATCCTCAACGTTCTGAACCAGGGCAAGGACATAGGGTCCAACGATCAAGCCGGCAGCGAGATAGCCCAGAACCGAGCTTAGGCCAAGGCGCTGGAAAATGGGTACGATAACAATGGCCGCTACCAGTAAAAATAAAATATCAACTAACATGTATCAGAGCCCATCGGGATGCGTTTCTGGAATTAAATTATACGTAAATTTGCCAAATGAGTCTCTCTTTAGCGCCATTAAGTTGTTGGGCGATTGTTGAAAGTTGAGCAGATTGGCTGAATGATTGCCACATAGGTTGTATAGTAGTATTACGATATTAAAGGATATTTTGTTATGTTAAAAGGCTCGCTCATTTTTACCCTGATATTATGGTCTTTGACCTCGTCTCTTTACGCGGGCAATGATTATTCGGAGTATTTTATTGATGAACCGGTTTTCGGCGGTAAAAGTCGAATTATTGAAGCCGGTCGAGACAATAAAGAGCTGATTGTTCTAGTGCATGGTCTGGGTGATCGAGCTGCGGGAACCTGGAATAAAATCATTCCACAATTATCAACTCGTTATCATGTGCTCACTTTTGATTTACCCGGCTTTGGACAATCTTCAAAATCGAATCAACTTTATTCTCCCGATAACTACGTGGCTTTTATTCAGTATGTTGTGCGGCAATCAGGCCATGAGACTTTTTTATTAGTCGGGCATTCGATGGGAGGCAATATCGCCCTGCGCTATGCGGTTACTTATCCACATAAAGTCAAACGCTTAATGCTTGTCGATACTGCGGGGATATTACATCGGATTACCTTTGCAAATTATCTGGCGCATTTTGGGATTAAATTGTTACCCGAATTGAGTCCCCAACAGGGTGCAGGAATACGTTCACTGGCTGGAGCACTACTGGGTGAGTTAGCTCGACGACATAACTTTTTAGAATCTGGAGAAAAAATGGTTCTAAATGATCCGTTTTTACGCCAAAAAATATTTGGCGGTAACCCCTCCGCCATTGCGGCCTATGCGATGAGTATGACCGATTTTTCCGATAGCTTAAGTTCAATAAAAATTCCGACGCTGATTGTGTGGGGCGAAAACGATGATGTCACTCCAATACGCATTGCTCGCGTGCTTGCAACTAACCTGAAGAATTCAGGTTTGGTCATTATTGGTAACGCGGGACACGTACCAATGGCGGATAAGCCAGAGGAATTTAACTGGTGGTTAACGAAGTTTGTATTGACTAGCGATGTGGAATTCAATCAGGTTCTTTTTGAACAACGATATAAAATCGATACCCAGACACCCATTAATAGCAAACGAATTGCGAGTTGCAAAAACAATTCACAAACATTATTTCGTGGTGAATACCGGTTGATTACGATCGATAACTGTCGTGGTGTTGAGATTGATTCAGCCCGAATTCAAAGTCTGACGATTCGCAATAGTCAGGTTACGATGAACAATTGTTATCTTAATAGCCCGGGTAAGGCTATGCTGGCAATCAATTCTGATATCCAGATGAATGGTTGTCTGATAGTCGGGCAGCCAGCCATCGAATTCAGAAAAACACCGATGGATATCGCCGGTTCATGGTTGAGATCGGAAGGGACGGCATTAAAGAATGCCGATGAACCGCCTAAAGAGAAACGCCCTCGCCCAGGGCCGATTCCGGGGTTTGAAGAGAATGATACGACGTTAATGTTTTCTGTTTCGCATTTGAATTCAAGATATTTTGATAAGATATTACATGGGCCGGTAAATTTTTTGCCTGAACAGGCCTGGTAAAATTGTTATAAAACAAAGGCCGCTGACGCGGCCTTTGTTAGTTGATACAGGTTCTTATTAACGTGTAAAGGATCTTAATTCCATAACCGACATTTCATTCAAAGAACCAACCGATAAGCGTTTTACTTCACCGATTCCTTCACAAAGCCAGGAGACTTGCTCGACCTTAGGGGTAAACGTAATGCTCGATGAGCTCATATTTAGCATCTTCAAACAGTTTGTGAATGTCCCGGCCAAAACCGTAACCGATGGTTCTATCGACAGGATGGTATTTTTCTGAATGGTTGCCGACATCTGACTGTTGGTCGTCGAAAGAGCAAAACCAAAGGTTTTACCTACTTCCATCGAACTATTTAACATGTTGCCGCCAGGTGCTGGATAGGTGAAATTTATATTCGAACGTGTATCCATATAAGACATGATCGAAAAATGCGTGGCGGTTAATCTATAACCGCTGTTAACGGTAGTACAGTCGCCCAGTAAACCGGTTGGCGTTTCACTGATGGTGATGTCCGACCCCGTTGCATCGTCAACTCGGGTGATCGTTTGATTTACCGTGTTACAGGCACCGTTGTTAATAAACCGAAAATCTTTTGTCGCGGCATTCGGGATATACCGGGTGAAATCGATTGCCGGTGTTGCGGGTGGTTCAGCCGGAGGAGGGGGAGGGGGTGTTCCACCACCGCCACCACCACTTTCCAACGCGGTGATGCGGGCAGTGTTGTTGGCGACGTTGTCAGTATTTGCTTGAACCTGGGTACCTTGAACGTTCAAATCCGATTGTATCGTGCCGACCTGGCCGGTTAAGCTATCGACGTTGCCCTGCATGGCCTGACTGTTGGTGGTTAAATCGGTAACCGCTGTTGCGTTGGTCTGGATCAGAGTGGTCTGAGCCGCATTGGTGGTCGTGTTGTTTTGAATAAGAGTATCCTGTGCAGCATTCGCGGCGGCATTGGCCTGAATCTGAGTTGTCTGCATAGCATTAAGAGCCGTGTTGGCCTGTGCTTCAGCCGAGACACCGTTAATATTTCCCGTGTTCCCCTGAATTTGGGCAGCATTGCTACTGATATTATTTGTATTGGTTTGAACCTGTGTATTTAAATTTGAGATTGCGGTGGTATTGACTTGCACTTGTGGATCAGCACCGGGAGGAGTCGGAGTCGTACCGCCGCCGCCAACAGGTAAGTTATCAACCCGGGTTGTCAGTGATTGAATGTTTGCCGTGTTGGCATCGATTTGATTTTTAATCATCTTGATCTTGCCATACGCTTTTGATTTGTAGTCTTTTTTGGAATCATCGGCTAAGGCCAATGGTGAGCTAAGCCCCATTATAACTATTGCTATCATTGCTGTTTTCATTTCATCGTCCTCCTTAATTCTTGTGCTTATTTTATAGGGCTTTCAAAACTATTGCCTTGGGGGACGACAAATATACTGTGAACCAGTTCCGTTTTAGCGGCCGATACGGTTAATCGTTATACAATTTAACCATTTGTAACAAAGTTATACGGAGAGAAACGTGTTACGGCTTAAGTGGCAATGATCACCCGTACCGCATCCAGTTGTGCGATGGTGGTGTCTAAACGAGTTTGGATATCAATTTTAAGTTGCTCAAAATAGTCTATTTCATCATCACGCACATTCGGATTTACCGCTTTGAGGGCAACCAGACGTTGAATCTCGAGACCGATCACCTCGCCAACATGTTCATTGGCTTCGATAAGTATCGCGGGTGTCGACTTTTCTGCAAATTTGTCGCTGGCGGCGATCATTTTGCGCAGAGTGCTACCATGGGCATGAATAACCTGAATAGCGGTTTCCAAATTAACGCGTTCCTGCATTTGATTGATGGCACTGTGGGACAACACATCGTGATAAAGCTTACCGGATTGATCCAGTACGATGCGAATGTTGTTTGCGGGCAGGTAACGGCTTGTATTCATGTTTGTACCGGAGTTTGATTCCATTAAATACAGACATTCGATTAATAACGTTCCGGCCGGAATGGCGCGATTTTTAATGGTCACCAAAGTCGTGTTACCCAATTCATTCGACAGGATGTGATCAATCGCGGTTGTGGTCAGGGGATGTTCCCAACTGATAAACTGCATGTCTTCATTGGCCAGCGCCATCTCACGATCATAGGTGATGGTCATGCCGTCTTCACTCAGGCCGGGTAAGCTGATATGCACATGATCACCCGGTGCAATAACGTAACTGTTTTGACTATGGGCGTCGATGTCGATACCAAAGTGATCGAATACCGTATCTAAAAAATGATTTAGCTCAAGTTCATTGGACTGTTTATGCGCCATATCAATCAGTCGATGGGCCTGTTCTTCTTTGAACGAACTCAGTTCAAGTAAACGGTCGCGGCCCTGTTGTAATGACTCGGATATTTTCTGATAGAGTGCCTGGGTTGTCTCAATTAAACCCGGTAGATCTTCCAGTCCTTCATCTATTTGATGTAAGGCTTCCATTAAATTAGTCTGCAGCTGACTAAAGACACTTTGCCCGGCGGTACAGGTATGTTCGAAGGCATTGAGCCCTTCGTGATACCAGTATTTCATAATCATCTGTGCGCTGTTGTCGAGGTAGGGCACGTGGATCTGGATGGTTTCCTTCTGGCCGATGCGATCTAAACGACCAATGCGTTGTTCAAGCAAGTCAGGGTTGAAAGGCAGGTCGAACAGGACTAAATGATGGGCAAACTGAAAGTTGCGTCCCTCACTGCCGATCTCGGAACAGATCAATACCTGTGATCCCTCTTCCTCATTGGCGAAAAACGCGGCGGCCCGATCGCGTTCGATAATGCTTAAACCTTCATGAAATACCGCCGCATGGATGCCTGATTTAGTTTGCAGGGTTTCGGCGATATCCAACGCGCTATCGGCACTGGCGGTAATGACCAATACCTTTTGCGGTTTGAGTTCTTTTAATTTTTCGGTGAGCCAGCCGATGCGCGGGTCGATCTGAATCCAACTATCCTGAGACGCCTGTTTGACCGATTCATACAATAACTCAGGGCTGAGCAGTAATTGTCCTTCGGTGATCGCCGCTTCCTGAAATAGAGTTAAACATTCGGCGTATTCTTTAGGTAACGGTAACGAATAGGAGTGGAGTTTACGTTCGGGGAAACCTTTGATGGCTGAACGCGTATTGCGGAATAAGACTCGCCCGGTGCCATGACGATCCAGTAAATGTTGTACCAGTTTCGACTGTGCCTTTTGTCTGGTTTTATCATCGGCGTCAGTATCTAGAATGCGTTCGAGTAGATCATGTTTATCGTCATTGGATAAGGTGGTTAGCAGGGTTTCGCGATTGTGTTTGCTCAGCGGAATGTCGCTTAGCAAGTTATCAATCGCCTCGGCAACTGGCTCATAATGTTTTTCTTCTTCAATGAACTTGTCAAAATCTGGGAACCGATCCGGATCGAGCAGACGCAGGCGGGCAAAGTGGCCATTTTTTCCGAGCTGTTCGGGGGTGGCCGTTAATAATAAAATGCCTTTGGTATTTTGCGCTAATTGTTCGACACATTGATATTCATGACTCACATGCTCTGGCGACCATTCCAGATGATGGGCTTCGTCGACGATCAGCATATCCCATTCACCATCAACCGCATGTTGAAAATATTTCGAATGTTCGGTTAAAAAATTAAGCGAGCAGATAACCAGTTGTTCAGTCTGGAATGGGTTAATGCTTTCATCTTCTTCCTGGATTGCGGCGCAACGTGCCTCATCAAACAGACTGAAGAACAGATTAAAACGCCGCAGCATTTCAACCAGCCATTGATGGATCAGGGTCTCAGGCACGACGATCAGGATCCGTTGAGCCCGTTCGGTTAATAGTTGCTGGTGTAAGATTAAGCCAGCTTCAATGGTTTTACCCAGACCGACTTCGTCGGCGAGCAATACCCTGGGGGCATAGCGTTGCGCGACTTCATTGGCAATATATAGCTGGTGGGGTAGCAGGCTGGTGCGGGCCCCGATCAGGCCATACAGTTTGGATTGAGCTAAACGATTCTGAAATTGCCGGGTTTGTTGGCGTAAAACGAACCACTTGGGTTTGTCCAGTTGTCCGTTCAGCAGGCGGTCGCTGGGCCGACTCAATTGCATGAAGTTATCCAGCTGAGCTTCCTCGACTCGCAGCGGTTGTCCCTGCGGATCTCGCCCTATATATAAGAGAAGACCATCATGCTCTTCGACCTGCTCGATGGTGATGGTTTCTCCATCATGAGAACGAATAGAATCCCCCTCAGAAAAGCGCAGGCGGGTAAGCGGGGCAGTTAGTTTGGCGTAGGTACGCGTTTCGCCGGTTGCCATGAACAGTATCTGTACACTGCGTTGATCCACACTCAGGACGGTGCCTAGCCCCATTTGTAATTCGGTATTACTGATCCAGCGTTGGCCGGGGATATATTCGTGCGTGTTCAAGGTAACCATCCTGCTTAAAATCGGGCGCTATAGTAGTTTATCTGAGATCAAAAATCTCGTTTTCTGGTAATTTTGGTAAATATTGGCAGTATTTGATTGAGCCTAAGTTCTGAGATGCAAAACAGGGTGATCGTTATGAAATTAAATATGATGTGTGTTTGTGGCGGGAATGGAGCTTGCTGCTTATTTTGTGGTGGCCGCCCATTCTATAAAGAAACTCGTGATGCGTCATTTCACTGATGAAGCCGTGGTAACACGGTATTAAAAGCTAATGCGCTCGAAAGCGGAGTTTATTTTCCCATTTCCAGGCCGTTCATGGCATGCTCAAGGTTGATGCATTTGCCAGTGTATTGGTAAATAATAAAGATAAAATATGGGCTAAATGATGGCCGTTGGAGGAAAAATTAATTTATGACTATTTCTCAGTGGTATATAGATGGTGGACAGTATATGAATATGATCGTGCTGGTATTTTTTGTAGCACTTAGCGTCATTATTGCCGCTATGTTAAGTTTTAAATTTTCAGGTAAAGGTGTGTTTTTAAAAGTGACCTTTGCATTTATTCTTTTTCCGGTAGCCGTGGGGGCATTTGGTTATTACATCTCGTCTATCCATACATTCACAGCGGCTTCGATGGTTGATCCTGCTATGGAAATGGAAATTTACGATATGGGTATGGCAGTAGCGCGGCGACCTTTATTTTTGGGTAGTGCAGGCAGTCTTTTTCTACTGATTTTATGGGTAACAGGGTATAAAAAATATAAAAAACTTAATAGTAAATCATGATTTCGAATATTGGTGCATCTAAAGACAAGGTAAACCGGGAGTCAATAATAATTTATCACATCTGTTTTCACTTTTGGTTGTTTAAAATCCAAAATATTTAATTATAATTTAAGTTAGGAGGAATGTGTGTTTTTAGAAATAACGGTGCTGCTACAATGTATGTAAGACACAAAATCGTTTTTGTTGAGCGGCAAATTAAACAGATAGCCTTGAAATATTTGACATCCCATATTAGTTAAAAATTTGAGTTGTTCTTTGTTTTCTACTCCTTCCGCAACAATCTTAAGTCCAAGGTGTCGAGCCATTAGAATAATGGTTTCGACAATAATGGCATCGCTAGAATTGTTAGTAATATCGCGAACAAATTTATCATTAATCTTTAATTGATCCAATGGTAGTTGTTTTAAATAGGCGAGTGAAGAGTAACCCGTTCCAAAATCATCAATGGAGAAACGGATTCCTAGTAGTTTTAAAGTGTTCATTTTTTTAATGGTGTCATCTATATTATCAATAACAACGCCTTCAGTAACTTCAAAAATTAGCGAATGAGAGTTGACACCGGTTGAATCAATAATATGCTGAACTCTATCTATAAAATCAGGTTGCCGAAATTGGCGTGGGCTGATGTTTATCGCAAGCTGGTCTAAATTATATTGTACGCAAAATTCACACGATTCTTTTAATATCCAGTCGCCTAATTCAAAAATAAGGCCCGTTTCTTCGGCTATAGGTATAAAATCAAGTGGCGATACCAGTCCTCGGTCAGGATGAAGCCAGCGAACTAACGCTTCAGTTCCGGTTAATTCGCCAGCCGAGTTAACCTGCGGTTGATAGTATATTTCAAACTGACCAAGTGATATGGCTATGCGGAGTTCTTTTTCCAGCCGAAGCCGATCGTCAGCTGCTTTTTGAAATTCATCATTATAAAATATAATTGTATTACGCCCCTCAGCTTTTGCTCGATACATTGCGGTGTCGGCTTGCTTAAGGATGTCAGTAACCGTGGTATTTTCTTCCGGAAAGAGGGTGATGCCAATACTCGAGGTAATAATATGCTCAAAACCGCTGAGTCGATAGGGCTTGTTGATCTCGATCTGGATTTTCTTGGCGACGTTAAGTGCTTGCTTCATAGCCTTATTTTTATGAGTATGCTGGCCTGTTAATAAGACAACAAATTCGTCTCCGCCTATCCTGGCCGCCATATCTTCTTTGCGCAGTACATGTATCAGTCGCCTGGAGAGCTGGACCAGGAGTTCGTCCCCAATCAAATGACCAAGCGAATCATTAAGCGTTTTAAAATTATCGAGGTCAAGGTAAAGCAAACTACCAAACATGTTTTGTCGTTTGGATGTTTCGAATTCCCGACTTAAGGTTTCCTGTAGAAAACGTCGATTCGCGAGTTCGGTTAAGGGGTCAAAAAAAGCAAGCTTGCGAATTTTATCTTCAGATTGTATGCGTTCACAATTGGTAATTACCTGAATAAATAGATCGGCTATTTCACCACCAAAGCGTATTTCATCAGTGTGCCAGTTTTTTATTGTTGCAGTATTCTCAAAAGAAATCACTCCGCGTAGTTGCCCCGCGATTCGAATCGGGTTGTTTAGTTGCGACATAATATTGTGTTTTTTTGCATATCCTTTAATATCTTCCGTTTTTTTATCGTTAAAAACATCAGGTATTGCTATTGACCGATCCGATTCTAATGTTTGAAAATATTTCGGGTGTTCTTTTACCCGTAGGGAAATATTTTCGAAATGTTTATTTCGATTGAAATCATAAAGATCCAGTATTTTCATTGTTTCGTTTTTGTCATCTAGCAACCAAACGCTTGATCGAGATACACCTAATACTTTAACGGCTGTTTCATTGAGTATTCTGGCGGCGGCAACAATATCACCATTAAATAATGAGTGATGTAGAGATAAGCCGACAATAGCAGCGTGTTGGTGTTCAACACGTATTGCCCATTGCTCTTTTATTTCCTGTTGGTGTATTCGATTCTCGATTTCATTTTGTAATTCCTGGGTGCGACTCTGTACTCGTTCTTCGAGATCATTTTGAGCACTGTATAATTTTTTCTGGACATCGATTAATTTATCATTTCGTTTATTAAACCAGTATGCCAACTGGCCAAACTCTCCCTTATCGTCACTCTCAAGCCGTTGATTATTGGTGTCACCTTGTTCGGAGAATGTACGTAATTGTTTCGATAAACCTGAAATAGGTTTAACCAAAAACTTTTTTACGATGAATAACATAATGATAAACGAAAATAACATAGCCAGCCCGATGTAAATAACCAGGTTCTGATATATAACATTAGACGTACCCATGGCATTGCTATAGGGCATGACCGTTATAATTTTCCAATAGGTGCCGGGCATATCAATGACTGAGGCGTAAGCGGGTTCTTTTAACAAGATATCTTTTTCCAGGTAAAATTCCTGGTGCTTAATAGTATGGAGATTTTCGGCTTTATTTTTTTCGGCTAACTGACTTACAATCAAACGAGCCTCATTAATATCAATTTGATAACTTTCTTTTTCAATATTGAGGGCTAAGGTATCATCAATATGTTGTACGAGCTGTGTTTTTTTATAAATGGCCTCTTTTACTGGTTGTATGAGTGAGGCATAGCCAGGGTTTTTTTCCGCTAGTGAGTTAATCGTTATAAAATTTTCAACTCGGTGCCCTCGGGTATCTATATTAAATACCCTGGCAAGACTCTCATCTGGAAAAGTTAGAAATTTTCCATTGCGATCGACGGCAAAGGCATAGCCATCAAACGATGCCGAGGCTGTTTCAAAAATAGAGCTTAAACCCTCTAGCTTTAAGTCGACTGTGGCGACGCCATAAAATCGGTTATTACGAAACATGGGTACTGCAACCGTGACCATTGGTTGGTGCGAATACAGATCCATATACGAGCGTGACCAGAAAGATTTTCCTGGGGATAAATATTTAGCTGGAACATACCATTCCTCGTAGTGGTAACCTGGGCCTACTGGGTCATTATAATCATCAAAATATTCCAGGGCGCCATCGCTAGTACGCCCCCAATAAAAGCTACGACGTTCTATGTTAGAATCATATTTATACGGTTCTGGCCAAATTCCACCTCCAGCAATAAAATATTCGCTACCTTTTACATCTAATATCTGTTTTATGATTTTTTTATTTATTTGAGTATCTTGTGGTAAGGATTCGCCTAGCCTGGCTAACGACATTGCCAGCGACTCGGCATAAGCGACTTGATGTCCTAATGTGGCTACAATATTTTGTGCTGAGAGGGTTATTTGTCTATAAGCCTGCTTCTCGAGTAAGGTTCGGCCAACGGTTGAAAATACGCCAAATATAGCCAGGAAAATAAAAACAAAAGAAATTATAAAGACGATGGGTATTTTAAATCGCAGACTTCGCCAGACATATATCATAAGCAACTCATAGTAGGGAATTTTTTCGGCTGCATATAGCCGAATGTCATACGCCGGTGGATATTGGTATATATACCATATTATTATAAAGGCAAAAAGTCGGGGTTCTCCATGCCTACGTATAAATAATAACGTATTTCAGCTTAAATACTATAAATAGGATCAAAATATTGCCTGAATATTGAACAGCCATGTCTATTTAGCGAGATCTATTTTTGTACTAGCCTATTGCAGGAAATTTCTCATCACCCATCTATTAGTAAGTCGGCAACTACTAATATAAATTAAATTTTTTTAAAAACAATATTTAAGCCATTTAAGCGTGGCGGGTTGTCTATGTTATGTATGGAGCTTTCAGATAAAAATGCACTGTATAAAAATTTATTATGCATAAAATAAATCTTCTAAGTCGGATACTAATAAGATGTTTAACTGTACGAAATCCAGATCGATTATTTGCTTGAACGATATGAGTTAGAATTTTAAAACAGATCTGAATCGGTGTTGTTGCCGAAAATGAAGAATGTGAATTAACCGGATTACCAACCCGTTTTGTTTGGCTAGTTTATAATGGCAGGACATAATAATATTCAAAATTTAAGATTTTTAGTGATATGGCTCGGCTATTAACCAAAGCATCTATTTTGGCTTCCTGACAAGGCACTATTGGGAAAATAAAAGGCAAAAATTATGGATGTTAATCATTTGATACCTGGATGGTATGGATAATACTTCGCCCAATCAGAGATGATAATACTCGCGTTTGTGGGGTTAATTAGCGGCGATTGCTTAAATTAACGAGAGCGTGGAACGGCAGATTGATC
>QILH01000052.1 GCA_003233255.1 Gammaproteobacteria bacterium
GAAGGCATCTCACATGAATCCTGTTCGCTGGCCGGTACGCTGGGTCTGGGCAAGCTAATTGCTTTTTGGGATGACAACGGTATTTCTATCGACGGTCATGTTGATGGCTGGTTTACCGACAATACCCCACAACGCTTTGAGGCCTATGGCTGGCACGTAATCGCAGATGTAGACGGACATGATGCGGATGCGATCCAGAAGGCGGTTGAAGCGGCCAAGGCCACGACCGACAAGCCTACCATGATTTGTTGCAAGACCACGATTGGTTTTGGTTCACCCAATAAAGCGGGCAGTCACTCCTGCCACGGTGCCCCGTTAGGCGAAGACGAAATTAAACTGACCAAGGCTGCGCTGGGTTGGGATCACGGTGCTTTCGAAGTGCCGGCCGATGTCTATTCCGGTTGGGATGCGAAGGCAAAAGGGTCGACTGCAGAAAAAGCCTGGAACGAAAAATTTGATGCCTATAAAAAAGCGCATCCTGAATTAGCCGCCGAATTTGACCGTCGCATGAAAGGTGACTTACCTGCGGACTGGGCGAAAAAATCGGCTGACTTCATTGCCGGTATTAATGCGGAAGCCAAGAGTCCGGCCACACGTCAGGCGTCTTTGGCGTCGATTGAAGCTTACTCTCCCATAGCCCCTGAGTTATTTGGCGGTTCGGCTGACTTAGGTTGTTCGAATCTGACCGAATGGTCTGGATTCAAGCCCATGGTTAGCAATGAAAAAGCGAATTATGTTAACTATGGTGTTCGTGAATTTGGTATGTCGGCGATCATGAATGGTATAGCCCTGCACGGTGGTTTAATTCCATTCGGCGCGACCTTCTTAATGTTCTCTGAGTATGCCCGTAATGCATTGCGCATGGCGGCACTGATGAAGATTCAAAGCATCTTTGTTTATACGCACGATTCAATTGGCCTGGGTGAAGACGGTCCAACTCACCAGCCAGTAGAACAGATTCCGACCCTGCGTATGATTCCAAACATGTCGGTATGGCGTCCCTGTGATGCGGTTGAAGCAGCGGTGTCCTGGGCAAAGGCGATTGAACGTAAAGACGGCCCGAGCTGTTTGATCTTCTCTCGTCAGGGGTTGCCACATCAACAACGTACTGAAGCACAAATTGCTGACATCGCAAAGGGCGGTTACATCCTGAAAGACTGTGATGGTGAACCCGATGCGGTCATTATCGCCACCGGTTCAGAAGTGGCGTTAGCCGTCGGTGCAGCCGAAGCATTGAAAGATAAAAAAATACGCGTTGTGTCGATGCCATCCACCAATGTGTTTGATGCTCAGGACGATGCCTATCGTGATTCCGTGCTGGCCGATGCGCCTACCGTCGCAGTTGAAGCGGCGGTCACCGACGGCTGGTATAAATACGCTGACGTGGTCGTGGGTATTGATCACTTTGGTGAATCTGCACCGGCAGGCGATCTGTTTAAAGAATTTGGTTTCACCGTTGAAAACGTGGTGCAGGCCGTTGAATTTGTTTTATAAGATTTCAGTAAATAATATTTTTGGTAAATAAAATAATTAGGAGAACTATCATATGACTATTAAAGTCGGTATTAACGGTTTCGGCCGTATTGGCCGCATGGTATTCCGTGCCGTGTACAATGAATTTAAAGACATCGAAATTGTTGGCATCAATGATTTATTAGACGCTGATTACCTGGCCTACATGCTGAAGTACGATTCGGTTCACGGCCGTTTTGGTGGTGAAGTTTCGCATGCCGATGGTGCTATTGTGGTTGACGGTAAAAAAATCCGTTTAACGGCAGAACGTGATCCGGCCGACCTTAAATGGGGTGATGTTAAAGCCGACATCGTCATCGACTGTACCGGTTTCTTCCTGACCGAAGAAAGCTGTCAGAAACACATCGATGCCGGTGCGGGTAAAGTGGTTCAATCTGCCCCTTCTAAAGATGGCACGCCGATGTTCGTTTATGGTGTAAACCATAATACCTATGCGGGTCAGAAAATTGTTTCCGCTGCGTCCTGTACCACTAACTGTTTAGCGCCGGTTGCTAAAGTATTAAATGATACCTGGGGTATCAAACGTGGTCTGATGACGACTGTGCATGCAGCTACTGCAACTCAAAAAACCGTTGACGGTCCTTCCATGAAAGACTGGCGCGGTGGTCGTGGTATTTTAGAAAACATAATCCCTTCATCGACCGGTGCCGCTAAAGCGGTTGGTGTTGTCTTGCCTGAATTGAATGGCAAGTTAACCGGTATGGCCTTCCGTGTACCAACTTCAGACGTTTCAGTTGTCGATTTAACCGTCGAGCTGGAAAAAGAAGCTTCATACGAAGACATTTGTAAGGCCATGAAGGCCGCATCTGATAAGGGTGACATGAGTCGTACTCTGGCTTATACCGACGAAAAAGTTGTTTCGACTGATTTCCGTGGTGTGGGTTACTCATCAATCTTTGATGCCGGTGCCGGTATTGCTTTGGATAGTACCTTCGTTAAGGTGGTTTCGTGGTATGACAATGAGTATGGTTATACCTGTAACATGATGAGATTTGTAGAACACGTAGCCTCTAATTAAGCGGATCTTTTGTCCGCTGGGGGTGTTGCGGCACAGTTTCTAAATGCTCACGTACTTAAGTACGCTCCGTTTTAGAAACTGCACCGCGCCTACCCAGCGAACAAAATCTCTCGCTTAATCACAGTAACATGATTAATCAGCCTGAATTGTCGGGCTGATTAGTTTTTAAAATTCTTAGTTAAGCCAAAACCTTATTCAGGTTTAGCTAATCGTTTTTAAAATTTAAGTTTTAGGAGTTTTTATGTCTTTTATCAAACTGACTGATCTTGATCTGTCTGGTAAGCGCGTTTTGATTCGTGCGGATTTAAATGTGCCGGTTAAAGATGGCAAGGTAACTTCGGATGCACGTATTACCGCGTCGATGCCAACGGTTGAGCACTGCATGAAAGCCGGTGCGTCGGTGATGGTGATGTCACACCGAGGTCGTCCTGAAGAAGGCAAGGTTGATGAGGAAAATTCTATGGCGCCGATTGCGAAAAATATGTCGGCCAAGTTAGGTACGGACGTTAAGTTAGTGAAAGATTATATTAATGGCGGTTTTGATGTTGCTGCAGGGGAATGTGTTTTATTAGAAAACGTTCGTTTTAATGCCGGTGAGAAAAAAGATGATGAAACGTTGGCAAAAAAGTACGCTGCGCTTTGCGATGTGTTTGTGATGGATGCTTTTGGTACGGCTCATCGTGCCCAGGCCTCTACGCATGGTGCTGGTGAATTTGCGCCAACCGCCTGTGCGGGTTTATTGCTGGCGGGTGAACTGGATAGTTTGGAGAAAGCGTTGGCCAATCCTGCGCGCCCCATGGTAGCCATTGTTGGGGGTTCGAAAGTTTCGACCAAGTTAACCGTACTTGAGGCCCTGTCTGAAAAAGTGGATCAATTAGTGGTTGGCGGAGGCATTGCCAATACCTTCTTAAAAGCGATGGGCCACAATGTCGGTAAGTCTCTGTGTGAAGATGATTTAGTTGATACAGCCAAAGCGCTGATTGAAAAGATGAAGGCACGTGGGGCAAATATTCCCATCGCGGTTGATGTGGTTTGCGGTAAAAAATTCGATGAGAATGAGCCTGCGGTACTAAAAAATCCTGACGAAGTATCCGATGGCGATATGATTTTCGATATTGGTCCAAAGTCGGCTAAGGAACTGGCGGATATCATTTCTAAAGCCGGTACCATTGTCTGGAATGGCCCAGTAGGCGTTTTTGAATTCGATCAATTCGGTGCCGGTACCAAAACCGTTGCCATGGCCATTGCCGATGCCGATGGATTCAGTCTGGCGGGTGGGGGTGACACGATTGCCGCGATTCAGAAATACGATATTTATGACAAGGTCTCGTATATATCAACGGCTGGTGGTGCTTTCCTGGAATATCTGGAAGGTAAGACTCTGCCAGCGGTTGCGATGCTGGAAGAACGAGCTAAATAGCAGGATGATATCGCCAGTATTCATTATTTCTATGCGACAACATCCTATATACTAACCCTCCACACTAAACAGCGAGTCTAAAACCAAACGCATGTTACGGAGAACCAAAATTATCGCCACCCTGGGACCGTCGACCGATGATCCCAAGATGCTGGATAAAATTCTTGAAGCGGGGGTTGATGTTGTTCGCATCAATTTTTCCCATGGCTCTGAACAAGAGCACATTGAACGGGCTGAACGAGTGCGGAATCGTGCCCGTGCCCACGGGCGTCAGGTCGGTGTATTAGCCGATTTACAGGGCCCCAAGATCCGTATTGAACTATTTGCCAAAGGCAAGGTGATCCTTGAAGAAGGTGATACCTTTGTGCTGGATACCAAATTAGGTAAAAAAGAAGGCAATAAAAGCCGCGTCGGTCTGGCTTATAAAGACCTGCCGAACGACGTTAAACGCGGTGATACCCTTTTACTGGATGATGGCCGGGTTGTTTTCTGGGTCAATGAATCAACCGATACCGAGGTGATTTGCCGGGTTATGGTGGGCGGCGTGTTGAGCGACCGCAAGGGCATCAATAAACAGGGTGGTGGTCTATCGGCTCCTGCGCTAACTGATAAAGATCGTGCGGATATCGTGACTGCAGCCAAAATGGATGTGGATTATCTTGCGGTCTCTTTTGTCCGCCATGCTCAGGATGTTGAAGAGGCTCGGGGATTGTTACGCGAGGCTGGATGTCAGGGCGGCATTGTTGCCAAAATCGAACGCGCTGAGTGTTTAAAGAGTGTGGAAGAGATTATTGATGCATCGGATGCCATCATGATTGCCCGCGGTGATCTCGGCGTTGAAATCGGTGATGCCGCTTTGCCACCGGTACAAAAAAGGTTGATCAGTCTGGCGCGGACACGAAATTGCGTCGCCATTACCGCAACCCAAATGATGGAATCGATGATTACCAGTCAAATACCCACCCGCGCCGAGGTATTCGATGTGGCCAATGCGGTGCTTGATGGTACCGACGCGGTGATGTTATCTGCAGAGACGGCGACCGGGGATTATCCAGATTTGACCATTGCCGCTATGGATCGAATCTGTCTGGAAGCGGAAAAGCAACGTGAAGTTACCCGCTCCGATCACCGTATCGATTCGACCTTTGAGCGTATTGATGAAGCCATTGCGATGGCCACCATGTATTCTGCCAATCACCTGCATGTAAAGGCGATTGCCGCATTAACCGAATCAGGCTCGACGGCGTTATGGATGTCGCGGATCAGCTCTGGAATCCCGATCTATGCCTTGACGCAACATGTTGCGACGCGTAGAAAAGTAACCCTGTATCGCGGCGTTTACCCCGTTAGCTTTGAGCCGGCGGTCAAAGATCATGCTGAGATTAACCGTGAAGCGGTTGATGAGCTGTTACGCCGAGGGGCGGTTCGTGATGGAGACCTGGTGGTTCTCACGAAAGGGGACATGATGGGTGAATTGGGTGGTACCAATGGACTCAAGATTGTGCGAGTGGGTGAATTGAGCGAAAATAACTCAAACTCGGATGAATAAGCTGAATAAATTTATATTAATCAATTAGTTATATTGCAACTTTAAAAGGAGGTCCAAGATGGCCCTTATTTCACTTCGACAATTACTGGATCACGCGGCGGAAAATGGTTACGGCATGCCTGCATTCAACGTTAACAATATGGAACAGGTGCACTCCATCATGCAGGCGGCGGACGAAACCAGTAGCCCGGTGATTATGCAAGGCTCGGCGGGTGCTCGCTCTTACGCGGGTGAACCGTTTCTTCGTCACCTGATCATGGCGGCCGAGGAAATGTATCCGCATATTCCTATTGTTATGCATCAGGATCATGGCTCAGCGCCAGGGGTTTGTTTGCGTTCGATCCAGTCTGGTTTTAGTTCGGTGATGATGGACGGCTCGTTAATGGAAGACATGAAGACCCCTTCGTCGTTTGAATACAACGTGAATGTAACCCGTACCGTGGTCGAAATGGCGCATGCCGGCGGAGTTTCCGTTGAAGGTGAGCTGGGCTGCTTAGGGTCACTGGAAACCGGTGAAATGGGCGAAGAAGATGGCCATGGCGCTGAAGGTAAGCTGGATCTGGATTTGCTTCTGACCAGCGTTGAAGAGGCTGCTGATTTCGTTGCCCAAACCGGTGTTGACGCCCTCGCTATTGCAATCGGTACTTCACACGGTGCGTACAAATTTACCAAGGAACCGACCGGTGATATTCTGCGTATTGACCGTATTAAAGAAATTCATCAACGCATTCCGAACACCCACCTTGTTATGCACGGTTCGTCTTCTGTGCCACAGGACTGGTTGGAAATTATTAATAACTACGGTGGTGATATGGGACAGACTTACGGTGTGCCCGTTGAAGAAATACAGGAAGGTATCAAACATGGTGTGGCCAAGGTTAATATCGATACGGATCTACGTATGGCGTCTACGGGAGCCATTCGTAAGCATCTTGCTGACAATCCGGCAAACTTTGACCCACGTAAATTCCTGAAAGAATCCACCAAAGGAATGAAAGAAATCTGTAAGGCTCGATTTGAGTCCTTTGGTTCGGCGGGCAATGCTTCGAAGATCAAGCCCATCAGCCTGGAGAATATGGTTCAACGTTATGCCTCTGGTGAACTGGATCAAAAGATCACCAAAGCCGCCTAAATCAGGCAGTAAAGGTAATACCAGTAAGGCGAGTCTCTTTGAGGCTCGCCTTTTTTAATATAACCCATTGTTTTTTATAGAATAATATGTGTAATTAAAGTAGCCCTATATGTAGACGATACAAAACTTATGAAGGCCCGGGGACGCTAGCTAAAGCCATCTGTAGCCATGTAGTCATAGGAAGGTGTTGTATGTATAGCAGGTATTCTCACCCGAGAGCAAAAAATATCGATAATTGTATCGATTTCAATCGTTTTATCTGGGCAAGCGCAATTATTTTATTTGGTTTCGCGGCAGGGCTGTCGCAGGCGGTGGCCAGCAGTCGTTCAGCTTATCAATATCAAACCAGCGAGATCAAACGCGCCCATGTGCAAACGGTGGGTTTCCATCTGGCCTGGATTGAACGTTTTAGTGGTATGGCAGAAGACGCGTTCGATGAAGAACACTATCCACTGGCGCGGCGAATCTGGATTGCCCTGGCGCAGCAGGATCATGCTGAAGCCGCGTATAAGCTTGGCATGATGAACGACATGGGATTAGGCATGGAGCGCAATGCGGTGATCGCTGCTCAGTGGTATCGTCAAGCGGCCGAAAATGGCAATGTCCATGCACAACATAATTTAGCGGTTGCCTACGCGAATGGTGATGGGGTCGAAATGAATATTAACGGTGCGATGTACTGGTGGCAATTAGCCGCCGCGTCCGGTAATGCCGACTCTCAGTATAATCTTGGGATTGTCTATGCAATGGGTGTACATGGAGTTCAGAAGAATATTGATGAAGCCAAAAAATGGTGGCGTAAAGCGGCGATTGAGGGTGACCCAATGGCTCAGTATAACCTGGGTACGATCTACGCTAATGGTGAAGATCAGATTAAAAGTTATTGCGAGGCCATGCGTTGGTGGGAAAAGTCGGCCCAAAAAGGTATTCAGCAGGCAAGTTGGGCACTTGAAATCATCAAAACCCGTCAGGATTATCTTGCCTGTTGGTAATGGTATTACCGACTATAGACAGGCTCAGTCGATTTAAGCCTTGTTAAATTGCGTTACATTGTCATCAGTATCGGTTTGAACGGCACTTAGTTTTTCACCTAATACCAATTGTAATGCCTCAATCGCCTTGTCATGTATCATATGCGCATGCGTATGATAAATCCTTTTCAGACAGTGAATATCTTCATGTAAGTTCGTTCGGGCATGATCCTTAAAATTATTCCATGCCATAATAGGTATATCATTGAGTGAATGATCAACGATAACCCACAGGTCATCTTCGAAAATAAAATCAAGTGTGCGTAAATTAGGAATTTCAAAACGAAGAGGGTTGCTGATTCGTTTCAGTGCAATTTTTACTAAATTATAATCTTGTGAGCGTAACGAGACTTGTCGAGACTCATAAACGGGAATCTGGTCGATGCGAGAACTCATGCTGTATTTGTATAGTCTGATTGCATATATATAGTATGAATTAAATTATTGAAATTGCAATGTTTGTAAATTAGAAAAATCTTAAATACCTGTACTTGTCTAAGAAAACAATCAGGGAGGTTTATTCATCCCGTATTTCTGCAAGCATAGGGTGACAGTAGCTGGGGCGTTCAGGATTGGTGGTTAGTGCGTTTTTTATCCCGGGTTCAGCTTAAATAGGTCGGGGTTTTGATTAAATCAAAGATTGCCGGTGTATCGAATGGGGTATCGGTAATATTTAATTAATGAGCAAAGTTGCGTATATAGCGTAAGAAGCGAGACGAATTAGCCGCCGTTACAGATTTTCTTTCTCAGCAACTTTCGATACTTTCCAGGGATTCCAGGCATCGCGATAAGAGGTGCGATGCAATAGCTCCATGATATACGCGTAAGTTCGGACGCAGCGCAGAAAAACCCCTGTGTAGAGTGGCATTAAAGGTAAATACAGGCTTAACTTTAATTCCTGCCAGCGCAAGGTATGCCCATAAAGCGTACAGGCTATTCCATATTGAAGTACGTTGGATGAAAAATACAATACATAATTTATAAAGAGTATGTATTCAATAAAGTCAGCGTTAAATATTAATATCTGGAATATATATATCCACCATTTTAAGTTTAGGACGATATTAAAGAATACATTCTCAACCGAGGCTATGAAGTTACTAATAATAAATGATTTTGAGGGGGCGAATATGTCTTTGTGTTTTCGTACCCTGAAACGCACCATCGATCTATCCCAGCGGTACCGTTGTTTTGCTAATTTGCTGATGCGTACAGGAACATTTGTATAACAGATAGCAAAGGGTTCATGGGTTACTTTATATCCCAGTTTTCGTATTTTTAAGGTTATGTCGCCATCCAGGCCCGGACCGACGTCCCAGCCATATATTTGTTGAAGAATATCTCTCCGAAATGCACCGTGAGCACCCGCGATGATACGCAATATGCCAAGTAATGAAGATACGGTTCTTCCCGTTGATATCGATTTCATATACTCAATGGCTTGCAGCCGGGAGGTTAGAGAGCTGGTTGTATTTGCAACTCGGACGTCACCACCAACCGCGCCGATTCGGGAGTCGATATAAAACGGTATAAGTATTGTTTCAATAGAATCCTCGGCCATATGTGAATCGGCATCAAGATGGACAATATATTTACCATTTGAATATCGGAGGGCTGTATTAGCTGCAGAGGCTTTCCCTCCGCGTATTTCATTACGAATAAACCGATGGATAAGTCCATCTTTCTCAAGTCGCCGACAAATGACGGCAGTATCATCGTCTGAACCATCGTCCACTATTACAATTTCAAGATTCTGATAGGTTTGTTTGCTAAGCGTCAGCGCTAATTTTGGAATATGTTTACCTTCGTTCTTGCCTGGTACGATAACCGAGACAAGCGGCATTTCTTTAAATAATTGACGACGTGCCCGCATTCGCAATGGATACGAAATAATTCGTTTTGGGATATAGATCGTAATTAATATTAAATCAAGAATTAGATAACGTGTTATGTCCAATAAGAAAAATGGCCAAAAATAGGCGATAAGTTTTAAGGTATCCAGATTGTCAAGAAAATCCAGAACGCCATCAATGAACGCTGTCATTGACAAATGCCTCCAGAATAGTTTCCGGCTCAGTTGTTTCCGAGATTACCTCAAGTACTGATTCGGTTTTAGGATCGATATCCAGATTGTTTTCGAATAACTTTGTCATGCCATCCTGAAGCCGATCGATCGCTATTTTTGCCTGCTTTATATCAGTTTCAGTCATTATGATCATAAATATGGAATCGTGGCGTAGAGTGAGAACATCTGACTTTCGCAATATTATATTAAACAGGGAGGTAAGTTCATTAAAGATATCTCGTGCCCGACTGCCTAACTGAACATAAATATTATCAAGAGCCAGGAGGCGGATCAGTGCAAGTGTGCTGGTGGATATTTTATAGCGCTGGATTCGAGATTTTTCCGTTTCGAAAAAATCCTGAAAGCTATCGGCGCTAAATATACGCAATTTAGTTTCTAGCAGGCGAGTAAATATATTTTCAATGCCGTATATTGATGCATTAATGCCGATAGATGTATTATTGTAACTCATTATAATACGATCATTTTGATATTCAGGTTCATTTGATTTACCGCACTGATAACAGGTTGTGGTAACTCTTGGTGCCTGAGTATTATGCTGGCATGAATTGCACTTATAAATTATTGATGGCTTATCGTAATCTACTCCGATGTGTCGAAGTTCAGAGTCACACTTTGGGCATATCAACCTGTCCTGTACTCTAAATTCGCTTATTTCACCACTATATGCACATTTAAAATGATGCACGAGTTCATCAATACCCAGATCGATGCTGCCACAGTGTGGACAGGATTCACGAAAATTTAGAAAGGCGCAGCCACATTGACTGCATGACATTGAGCGAGTAAAGAACGTGCTGGCTACCATGTTCTGCTCAGCCAGAAATTGCAGTATCTGGAAAATGCTACCATCGTCTTTCTGGAAAAAAGAGTCAAGCAGGGGATAAATATATCCAGAATTCCTCTTGCTACTTGGTACAGGTTCAATGGTGATATTTCTACTTGAAATAAATCGTAGAATCTTGAAACTAATACTTGTATCTGATGAGGTTATGAGTTCGGGTAGTTTTTCAATCCAGCTGTTGATGGGTTCAAAGTTGGTATTTAACTCATCAAGCAATGTCTGGTCAAATTGCTGAATGGTATAATGTCGATCAGCACCTGATTCATGGGCGTTATCCGGTATTGATTGAGTATATAATAAAACTACGGGGCGAAGATAAACATTGGGTGAACTGTGTTGTCTTATTGTTTTAATTATAGCATTTGCAGTTTCTACCGAATTGGATGTTACAACCCAGTAAGAAGGAGCAGATTCGATAGACTTTGAGAATTGATTTAATAAGATACGGTCGAGAACGGGCTCTGGAAAAATAACTGATTCGTATGAGATCAGGCATGGTTTGCGCATTATTTTACGCCCTTTATCTCGACTAACATACGATCATAATTTCCCCAGTTTTGATGACTAGCAGAACTTAAGGGTGTTATTGTGGCACGAACACGAGTTTTCACTGGGTCGTAACCTTGCCATTTTCGTTCAGATGCCAACGTTGCATTAGATTCAATTTTTTTGATAATCCCTCGGCTTTGTTTTTTATCAGGAAACTGGATAGAAATTTCCTTCCCAACATACAGGTATTCGAGGTAATCGTTACTAAGATAAGCCTCAATTCTTACCTGTTTATTTTTATCGACAAGCGTTATCAATGGTTTTCCTCGGTGTGCAAATTCATTTTCTTTTGCGGATACAGCATAAACTAAACCAGAAAATGGTGTTTTTAGGTATTCATTTGCACAATTACTCGATGTAATCGGGATATTGTAAACTTTAATTTGTTTTAAATAATTAGTCTTTATGGCTATTTCTGCGTTAAGATTTTCCAGGGATAATTCTAATTTTTTTAGATTTTTATTATGGGTCGGATATAAATGCGATTCTGACAATTCAACTTCAAGTGCTCGTTGTAAATAGGTATTGTGCTCCGTTGAAATTTGATTTACTTGTTTTTCCAGGCTATCTTTTCGAAATTTAAGTAGCGATAAATCGTGTTTTAACTTGTACTCTATAGTATTATTTTTTTTTATACAGTTTTTTGATGGTTTTATCGTAGCTAAAAGCTCGCCTTTTTTTACTGTGTCGCCAGCCATCACTTGCAACGATGTTATTTCGCCGCCATGAACAGGACTTAAATTGGTTTTATCTATTTCAACTATTCCCGTGCCTTTAAAGTAGACCACTCGAGTAAAGCCTATGTATGATAAATAGCCGAGTAATGACAATAAAACAAATATATATGTCCAATGAGTGACGCGTGATAATATAGTTCTTTCAGGTCTACCTTCAGGTAGAGACGTCATAAAACTTTTTCTATTTCTTAACCTCAACGGTTTGATCCTAGTAAAGCTATAAATCGATTTAAACTATGGATTGCCAGTTTGTTTATTCCTGTTTCTGTTTGTATTTGTTTAAAAGTTTTTTCTATATCCCATTCATCCTTAAAATCCTCGGTTCGTAAGGCAAGGACGATTTTTTTTCTATTTATACTATTAGTGGCGGGCAGGATCCTTTTAATTATTCGGGTGGCTGAGTGCGTTTCGTAGGCCATTAGATAAACTCGGTCGGC
>QILH01000322.1 GCA_003233255.1 Gammaproteobacteria bacterium
ATTCTGATAGGTAAAGGCCAGCTCGGCACCTTCACGGCGCATGGCCTGGGCAATACCCCAGGCGATAGAACGATTGCTTGCGAGTCCGACAATCAGTACTCGTTTGTTCTGCATAAAACCCATAATCTGACCTTCTGTGTAGTTTAGAGTGTGTTCGACTTACGAAATTGTGCTAACGATAACAAATATTTAGCGAATATAAAAATCTTTTAAATTTAGTATTATTTGCGCAGATTCTCTTATGCGGGTTACTTGATGCGCTGTGGTAAACAAGCAACAATACGCCATGTTTCGCCTCTATAACCTTAATT
This sequence comes from Gammaproteobacteria bacterium, assembly GCA_003233255.1. Taxonomy (GTDB): domain Bacteria; phylum Pseudomonadota; class Gammaproteobacteria; order UBA6429; family Thiohalophilaceae; genus SZUA-24. Next base: position 312 of record QILH01000322.1, read on the forward strand.
TTGGCCGCGTTTTTCTGTTTTTTGCCAGTTGGCTAATCACAAGCTGGTTGGTTCTCGATTCAAGTTTTGCGGCAGATGTGCCCACACAACCATTAGCCGATACGCAAATCTTGCATCGAGGTAATGGCTCTGAGCCACAAAGCCTCGATCCGCATAAATCCGAAGGGGTGCCGTCGTCCAATATTCAACGCGATTTATACGAAGGCCTGATTAGTGAGTCACCTTCTGGTGAACTGGTGCCCGGAGTAGCGAAAAGCTGGACGATCAGTGCTGACGGGTTACGTTATGTGTTTGTATTACGCCGTGATGCTAAATGGTCCAACGGTGATCCGGTAACGGCCTCCGATTTTGTGTACGGCTGGCAACGTATCGTTAACCCTAAGACCGGTTCTTTTTACGCGCAAACCCTGGCGCCGATTTTAAATACCGAAGCGATTATTCAGGGCAAAAAGCCAGTAAGCACATTAGGTGTTAAGGCCATCAATAATTATAAACTTGAAGTCGTATTAAAAGGCCCCACGCCTTATTTCCCTGGGCTGTTAACGCATTCGTCAACCTATCCAGTACATAAAAAAAGTGTTGAACGCCATGGTGACAAATTTGCTCGAGTCGGAAATCTGATTGGTAACGGCCCCTTTGTATTAACCGAGTGGACAGTACAGTCGCATATCTTATTAACGCGTAACCCGCTGTACTGGGATAGTGCCAACACCCAACTCGAGCAGGTTTATTATTATCCCATCGACAATCAGGCCAGTGAGTTAAAACGCTATCGAGCAGGGGAACTGGACATTGCTGAGTCCTTGCCGTTATCGCAAATCCCCTGGTTGCGGAAAAATCTGGCAGATGATTTACGCATTAGCCCGTATCTGGGGATTTATTATCTTGGTTATAATCTGCTGCGCGCGCCCTTTAAAGACAATAAAAAATTACGTCAGGCGCTATCGATGGCTATTGATAGAGAAATTTTAACGAATAAGATATTAAAAACGGGAGAGGCCCCGGCCTACAGTTGGGTGCCCCCCAATGTTGCTAACTATCAGCAGCAGGAATACGCATGGAAGTCATGGTCTAAACAGAAACGTATCGCAATGGCCAGGGTATTATTTAAAGAGGCCGGGTATGACAAAGACAATCCGTTAAGCGTTGAGATACGTTACAATACCAGTGAGAATCATAAAAAGGTGGCGATTGTCGTGGCGTCGATGTGGAAAAAAAATTTAGGCGTTAAGACAAAATTATACAATGAAGAATGGAAAGTCTTTTTAGCTAATCGCAAGGCCAAAAAAGTTACCGAGGTTTTTCGCGCGGGCTGGATCGCCGACTACAATGATGCCTTTAGTTTTGCCGAGCTGATGCATTCGCAACATGGGGTGAATGACAGTAGCTATAATAATAAAGTCTATGACGATATTTTAGCCCAGTCCTCAATGGAATCCGATTTGGAAAAACGCAAAAAACTTCTGCAACAGGCCGAACGGATTCTTTTAGACGATTACCCGATGATTCCGATTTATTATTACATGAGCAAACATCTGGTAAAACCCTACGTCGGGGGTTATGAGGATAATGTCATGGATCATCATTACAGCAAGCACCTGTTCATTAAGGCGCATTAGCAGTCGAATGGTAACTTATTTTTTTCGACGTCTATTGGGTGCCATCCCAACCATCTTTTTAATTATTCTTATCAGTTTCTTTTTAATCCGTCTCGCGCCGGGCGGGCCGTTTGATTTTGATCGCACTTTGGCCCCGGAGATCCAGGCGAATTTAAATGCGCAATATCATTTAGACAAACCCGTTTATGTTCAGTTTGGATATTATTTTCTGGATATCGTACAGGGTGATTTTGGGCCGTCCTTTCAATATAAAAATTACACCGTTACCGAATTAATCGTGCAGGGTTTTCCAGTGTCGTTGCAGCTCGGTTTGTCAGCGATGTTGCTGGCGCTGCTTATTGGTGTCGCGGCGGGGATGTTCGCGGCGTATAAACAGAATACCCGACTTGATCATTTAGTGATGACGCTCTCCATGACCGGGATATCCATTCCCAATTTTGTGGTTGCGCCGTTACTGATCCTGATTTTTGCCATCGGCGTTAGTCTGTTGCCTGCGGGGGGCTGGAATAATGGTGCAATTCAAAATCAGATCCTGCCGATCATTACCCTGGCGTTACCTTTGATCGCCTACATTGCCCGTATCAGTCGCAGCAGCATGATCGAGGTATTGCGCATGCCGTATATTCGTACGGCGTATTCAAAAGGGCTGCCCAGTTTTTATATCGTAACCCGGCACGCACTGAAACCCACATTGTTGCCGGTGATTTCTTATCTGGGGCCGGCCATTGCCGGGCTGATCACCGGCTCAGTGGTGGTTGAACAAATATACGGCATTCCTGGATTAGGTCGTTATTTTATTCAGGGTGCGTTAAACCGTGATTACACATTGGTGATGGGGGTGGTGGTTTTTTACGGCATACTCATCATCGCCTTAAACCTGATCGTTGATCTATTGTATGGCTGGCTGGATCCACAGATACGCCTGCACGGACGTAGCAATGTCCGGTGATATAGATTCTACGATTTTATTCGAGGGCCCTGTTGAATCAACTGGGCGACGGGTCTGGTTACGACTAAAACAAAATCGTGCGGCGCTGGTAAGCATGAGTTTGATTATGGTCGTTATTGTCGCGGCATTAATTGGACCGATGTTATCAAGTTATTCCATCGACGACATTGACTATGACGCCATTGCGGTCGCGCCGTCGATTTCCAACGGTCACCTGTTTGGTACTGACGGTCTGGGTCGGGATTTATTTGTGCGCACCATGGAGGGCAGTCGTATTTCATTATTGATCGGCGTGGTGGCCACATTGGTGAGTCTGCTGATCGGCATTCATTACGGTGCTATAGCCGGTTATTATGGTGGTCGCGTGGATGCGGTGATGATGCGCATCGTTGATATTCTTTACTCTATGCCGTTTATGTTTTTCGTTATTTTGCTCATGGTGTTTTTCGGGCGCAATATATTTTTAATCTTCATCGCCATCGGTGCCATCAACTGGCTGGATATTGCCAGAATAGTGCGCGGCCAGACCTTAAGTCTGAAACAACAGGGTTATGTTGAAGCGGCCAGGATTTATGGTGCCAGTCACTGGCAGATAATCAAACGTCACATCATCCCCAATCTGTTTGGTATCGTGATCGTTTATATCACCTTAACCATCCCCCAGGTTATTTTAGTGGAATCGTTTTTAAGTTTTCTGGGTTTGGGCATACAGGAACCGATGACCAGTTTAGGTGCGTTGGTCAGTGACGGTGCCGAAGAAATGGAAAGCTCAAGCTGGATGTTGATCTTCCCGGCTTTATTTTTATCGTTGTTGCTCTTTTGTTTTAATTTTATCGGCGATGGTTTGCGTGATGCGATCGATCCGAAGCAGGCAGATTAAAATATGCAGGCAATTCTCGAAGCTAAAAATATTTCGATTCGTTTTAATACCGCAAAAGGTGTGGTGTATGCCGTGAACGAAGTTGATTTAGTATTAAATAAAGGTGAAGTACTGGGTATTGTGGGTGAATCTGGCAGCGGTAAAACGCAATTAATGCACAGTCTGATTCGGTTGTTACCCGGTAATGCCGAGGTCTCAGGGAGCATTTTTTATGAGGGTGAAAACATTCCTGACGCTTCGCAGACAAGAATAAATACTATTCGTCGTAACGAGATAGCCATGATCTTTCAGGATCCAATGTCGTGTTTAAATCCGTATTTAAAAATATCTCAGCAATTAACGGAAGCACTGTTGTTTGATGATAAAATAAATAAAGCGGAAGCCCTGCAACAGGCGATCGATATGCTCGAAAAAGTTCAAATCCCAGACGCTAAACAACGCATACATTCTTACCCCTATCAGTTGTCTGGCGGTATGCGGCAACGTGTGATGTTGGCCATGGCCTTGCTTAGGAAGCCGAAAGTTTTAATCGCCGATGAGCCCACAACGGCGCTAGACGTCACCGTGCAGGCCGAGATTTTACAACTGTTGAAACAGCTCACAGCTGAATATGGTCTGAGTGTTTTATTTATTACCCATGATTTAAGCATCGTTGCCGGGCAATGTGATCGTGTTATGGTTATGTATGCGGGACAGGTCGTGGAGCAGGCCAGTGTTAACGAACTTTTTTATCAGGCCAGACATCCATACACTCAGGGACTGTTGGCCTCGGCAAAGAGTCAGTCGGGTATGAGTGATAAGCTCATTAGTATAGCTGGGCAAGCACCGGCAAATAATCAACGCCAACCCGGCTGTCCATTTTATGCTCGGTGTGAACAACGAATTGATTCTTGCGCTAAAGATACCCCTGTTTTATCCAGTAATGGATCACACTCGCAGGCCTGCCATCTATATGGATAACACTATAGATGCCCAAAACGTGTTGATGCGGGTACAGCAGTTAACGGTTGAGTTTCCCATCCAGTCCACTAAAATATTTTCACTGGGGAAACAAAATTTCCAGGCACTATCGAATGTTAGTTTTGAGATACGTCAAGGAGTTACATTGGGTATCGTCGGTGAATCAGGTTCAGGCAAGACGACTCTGGCCAGAACACTGGCTGGTTTAATAGAACCGACGGTGGGCAGTGTTAGCATCGCAAAGAATATTACCCCTACGCGTGATATTCAATTCGTGTTTCAGGATTCCCTCGCGGCATTAAACCCACGCATGACCGTCGAACAACTCATCCTTGAACCCCTAGATTATCAATTACCCAAGATGGATGTTCAACAACGTCAGCAAAAACTAAAACAGAGTATGGAGCAGGTCGGGCTAGATTATGCTCAGCGTCAACGTTATGCGCATGAGTTTTCCGGCGGACAATGCCAACGTATCGGCATCGCTCGTGCCATGATCACCGAACCAGAGATCCTTATCTGTGATGAGCCGGTGAGTGCCCTGGATGTCTCCGTCCGGGCGCAGGTGATAAACTTGCTTAAAGATCTGCAATCTCAGCATGGTCTCACCTTGATCTTTATTGCGCATGATCTGAGTCTGGTACGATTTATCAGCGATGAGATAATCGTGTTATATCGGGGTCGTATCGTTGAGCAAGGTCATACCGAACAGGTATTTAACCATCCCGGCCACCCGTACACCAGGGCGTTAATCGAGGTCGAACCTCGTCCCGATCCGGAATTTGAACGCCAGCGCGTTCCTGTACCGATTCGATCCCAAAATGAGCTTGAAATATCTGAATTAGCCTGTGTTTATGTGGGGCGGTGCAAAAATAGACAGTCAAAATGTACCCAAAGGCAGCCTGAGCAGCGGGTCTTATCGGATAAGCAAAATGTCGCCTGCTTTTACCCACTAAAGTATCCAAAATGAGAAACGGGTTAAATTGTGTGAAATGAGATTTAGACAGCATAATATGCCATTCTGAGCGAAGCAGAATGAGCATTAAAAGATTCTTCGCTTCGCTCAGAATGGCAGGCGTAGAAGGTGTATTTTCTGTGTCATCCTGAGCAGAGCGAAGGATCTTAATTATCTTTTGTTATGCGGGAAACAGGATCTTTCTATATAATTAAAATTTAAAATAGTACCGACGGATAAAAACTATGCAAAAACGCCTTACCACCAAAGACTACACCTTATTCGTGATGCTGACGGTTTTATTTCTCGCCCTGATATTAACCATGTACATGATAGACCGGCAGTGGTTAAAACTATCCGAGGTTGAACAACAGGCGCGTGAACAGGCGCAGGATTTACGCGAGATCAGAAAAACGCTGGGTAAGATTGCGGGCGGACAAATCGTAAGTTCATCAGCTCAGGGGGGGAACGATGACATCCCCGATTCATTTCAACGCGCCTGGCAGGCGAGTCAGTTACCAGACTACAGTGAGGGTGACTGGTTGGTACAGTCATTTGCTTCAAACATAAAAACCCTGACCCCGCTGGTATCGACGGACAGGTACGCGTCGGATGTGCAAGGTATGATTCAGGAGACATTATTAACTTATAATCCGGATACGCTTGAATTAATCGGACATATCGCCAGTTCCTGGACAATCTCTGACGATGGTCTGACCCTGATCTACAAAATACGCAATGACGTGAGCTTCTCAGACGGCGTTAAACTGACCGCCCGTGATGTCGTATTCAGTTATGACTTTGCCATGAATGAAAAGATCGCGGCCCCTCGCCAACGTGCCTATTACCGAAAAATTAAATCCGTGACTGCGATAGATGATTTTACGGTCGAGTTTGTTTTTAAAGAACCCTATTACAATAGCCTGTTAATGTCGGGTTCGATGTCGATACTACCAAAACATTTTTATGAAAAATATTTGGCGGCACCTGAAAAGTATAATGAATCAAAAGGTATATTATTAGGATCAGGGCCATACAAATTACAGGATCCCACTGGCTGGACACCGGATAAAGGGCTGGTTGAACTCGTTCGCAATGAACGCTACTGGGGGCCGGTGACGCCGACCTATGATCGAGTATTATGGAAAATAATTGAGCATGATAGTGCCCGCCTGACCACGTTTCGAAATGGTGAGATTGATATCTATTCTGCCAGACCGCTTGAATACAATAAATTGCTAAACGATAAAGCCCTGATGTTACGCACCTATCACTTTGAGTACATGCCGCCGATTAATGGTTATTTTTATATTGGCTGGAATCAAAGACGCGATAGCAAGAATACTCGTTTTAAAGACCGTCGAGTGCGCGAGGCTATGACTTATTTAACCGATCGAAATAAAATCATCAATGAGATCTATCTTGGCTATGGGGAAGTAGCCGTTAGTCCTTTTAATCCTAAAAGCAAGCAGCATAATAAATCGCTAAAACCTCGCGCCTATGATGTTGAGCGTGCTAAAGCGTTACTAAAAGAGGCGGGGTACGAAGATCGAGATGGGGATGGCGTAATCGAAGATACTAATGGTAAAAAACTCGAATTTGAGTTGACCTTTCCAAACGGTAACGAAGACTATAAACGCTTAGCGTTACTGCTGAAAGATCTGTATGCCCGTGCCGGTATAGCGATGATACCCAAAGCGACCGAATGGCCGGTGATGCTGGAAAATGCCACCAAACGAAATTTTGATGCGATGATGCTGGGCTGGACCAGCGTGGTCGAAAGTGACCTGTATCAGATTTTTCATAGCAGCCAGATTGAAGATGAAGGGGATAACTTTATCAATTACAAAAATCCTGAACTCGATAAATGCATTGATGAGGCCCGCACGTCAGTGAAGATAGATAAACGCATGGGAATCTGGCAGCGCTGTGAAAAGATCTTATATGATGATCAACCCTATACCTTTTTAAACCGGCGCGCACGCCTGGTGTTTGTGAATAAGCGCTTTAAGAATATCAAGGTCACCAATTTTGGCCTGAATCTGACTACCACGCCGCTTGAATCGTTTGTGCCGTTAAATAATCAAAAGTATTTAAAATAATATAAATGCTAACGTATCTGGCCCGACGAGTATTACTGATGATACCCACTTTGTTTGGTATTACATTAGTCGTATTTACAATCATGGCGGCATCGCCCGGTGGTCTGAGTGTGCAGAATTTTGTTGATACCCAGGGACTGGAACCTGAAGCCCGAAAAGCGCTGGAAGATTATTACAATAAACTGTATGGACTCGATCAACCTGCGCCGATCCAGTATTTGCGCTGGCTAAATAACATCTCGCCGATAGGCTTTACCTTTGATGAGGAAGGCAGCATTGATAGCTTTTCTTTTACCAAGGGATCGAATCTTGGCCGCAGCCTGATCTACGGTCGTCCGGTTACCGAGCTATTAAAGGAACGGGTTCCGATCACGCTGTTACTCAACGTGTTGACCATTCCGATTATTTATCTAATCGCCATCGCCATTGGGGTACGGGCTGCGACCAAACGGGGTGAGTTATTCGACATTGGCTCGGGACTCATTATGCTCGGCCTGTGGTCCGTGCCGACCATGTTGGCGGGCGTGTTATTGATGGGCTATTTTTCCAACGATCAGTTTTGGCACATTTTCCCAACCTCGGGTTTAAATTATCGTGAAGCCTACGATATGCCTTTTCTTCCTCATTGGAGCAATGCCTTTGAACCGATCAAACTGTTATTCAGTTTTTTAGTGGGCGGTTTTGTCTTAATTTATTTAAGCATCAAGGGGCCACGACGTGTGCGTGCGATTATTATGGGCTTGCTTGGGCTGATCCTCGGCGGCGTATTTGCAACCAATATGGCGGGTGAACCCGGTGGCATAACGATTGGACTGATTACTTTATTTGTAACGGGTTTGTTCTACGCCCTGGGCGATATGGAATACGCCAGTTTTCGAACCTTAAGCATGGGCCTGCTGGGAATTTTTGTGGGCGGGTATGTTGCGAGTTTAACCCTGGAAGGTGAATTTGTACGGGGCTTTTTAGTTGATCGCATCTGGCATCTCGTCCTGCCGGTAGCTACCCTGACCTACGGGGGCTTTGCCTTTTTGACCAAGCTGGCCCGAACTTCCGTGCTGGAAAACTTGCTCTCGGATTATGCGCGTACTGCCCGAGCCAAAGGCGCATCTGAACACGATGTATTATGGCGACATGTATTCAGAAATAGTCTGTTGCCGTTAATTACCGTATCGGCAGCGCTGTTGCCGAGTTTGTTAGGCGGTTCGGTGATTGTGGAAAGTATTTTTAGTATCGATGGCATGGGTAAACTGGGTGTCGAAGCGGTTAAGTCTAAAGATCGTGAAGTGGTGTTGGCGATCACCCTGATTGGAGGCCTGTTAACGCTGGTGGGGTATCTTATAGCTGATTTTTTCTACGCCATCGCCGATCCCCGGGTGAGCTATGAATAAGGCCGAACGATGACGGATACGGTGAAAAAAACCAGCAGTGGTTACGCTAAAGCAATTCTAAAAGAAGCCTTTAGCCAATTCTCTGCACGTCTCGGATTATTCTGGATCGGAGTCATTGCCTTGTTGGCGGTGTTCGCGCCGTTTATTGCCAGCTCACATCCTTATCTTATGCGTACCGATGCCGGTATTAGCAGCCCACTATTGCAATACCTCTCACCGGCGGATGTTATTATCGTCGTTTTGTTTATCACGATTGTCGTGCTGACGTTTTTAAAAAAACACCTTGGGTTTAATGTGTTGGCTTTATTGTCGGTGTTAATCATTAGTAGCGTGCTTAGTTTTCTCCTTGTCACCCCTCCGCAACTGATTGTTTATGAGCAATATCGGGAAATGGAACGTAACGGAAAAATAGAATGGGTCATCAACGCACCGATCCCGTATTCAGCGAAAGATTATTTGCGTGACTATGGTGAGACCGGCATGCAAACCCCTTTGAGCCAAACAGAACGCACCCATTGGTTCGGCACCGAACAAAGCGGTGCGGATGTATTGAGTCGTATGATCCATGCAAGTCGCATAGCCCTGGGCATTGGTTTTATTGCCACTGGCATTGCTATGTTGATCGGCGTTATTCTCGGTGGCCTGATGGGCTATTTTTCAGGAATAGTCGACATGTTTGGCATGCGATTAGTTGAAATTTTTGAGGCTATTCCAACTTTATTCCTGTTGCTTACTTTCGTGGCATTTTTTGGCAGCAGTCTTTATTTAATGATGGTGATCATCGGCATCACCACCTGGCCCGGTTATGCCCGTTTTGTGCGTGCTGAATTTTTAAAATTGCGCAAAATGGATTATGTGCAATCCGCTATTTCCTGTGGACTACCGTTACGCTCGGTTTTATTTCGTCACATGTTGCCCAACGGCATTGCGCCGGTGCTGGTGGCGGCCAGTTTTGGTGTGGCCTCGGCCATTTTATTCGAGGCCATTCTGAGTTTCCTTGGTTTGGGATTAGTCGATAATCCATCCTGGGGACAGATGTTAAATCAGGCCGTGCAGTCGGCGAGTTTTTACTGGTGGATGGCGTTTTTCCCCGGCGGGGCGATATTTTTGACCGTGTTTGCCTACAACCTTATGGGTGAGGCCATGCGGGATGCCATTGACCCCTATTTAAAGAAAAATCAATAATGTCAGACGTATTATTAAAAATTAATCAGTTACGGACTCATCTGGAGACCGGTAACAAAGTGGTCGAGGCGGTCGATGATGTTTCCTTTGAAATAAATCGGGGCGAAACCTTTTGCCTGGTGGGGGAGTCGGGTAGCGGCAAGTCCATCACCGCATTGTCGATCATGAAGTTACTACCGGCATCGATTGCCAGTCACCCCTCCGGTTCAATCCAGCTCATGGATGCAAATCCGATTAACATTCTGGATGTCAAAGAAGATGAGATGCGTGAGATCCGTGGCAGCCGTATTGCGATGATCTTTCAGGAACCGATGAATTCGTTAAATCCGGTTTATACCATTGGTGAACAAATTATTGAGGCGTTGCAGATTCATCAGCCTGAATTAAGTGATCAGCAGGCGCGCACGAAGGCCATTAAGGCCCTGGACGATGTGCAGATCCCGGATCCCGAGCAACGTATTGATGAATATTCCCATCGGCTGTCTGGCGGACAACGGCAACGGGTGATGATCGCGATGGCACTGGCCTGCGAGCCCGAATTACTGATTGCCGATGAACCGACCACCGCACTGGATGTGACCGTGCAGGCCGAAATCCTCAAGCTAATGAAAGATCTACAACATCGCAATAACATGAGTATTTTATTTATAACTCATGATTTTGGTGTGGTCGCGCAAATAGCGCATAAACTCGCGGTGATGCAGCTTGGGAAAATAGTCGAGCAGGGTGATGTGCAAACCGTTTTAAAAACTCCGCAACATGATTATACCAAACAGTTATTAGCGGCTTTACCAGAGAATTTAAAACAACAACATCGCGCACAGATATTAGCGGATATGAAACAGTTACAGGTAAATCAGAATGATAGCGATTTAATCAAGATAGAAAATCTGAAGGTTTACTTTCCCATTAAGAAAGGTGTTTTCCGGCATACGGTGGATCATGTCAGGGCCGTTGATGACGTGTCGTTAAATATAAAAAAGGGTGAAATCCTGGCGCTGGTGGGCGAGTCGGGTTGTGGAAAGACTACATTAGGCAGAGCCTTACTTCGCCTGGAGGAGACCACGGCCGGAGCATTTTATTATAATGATCAAGAACTCTCACAGTTGACCCAAAAACAGGTTAAACCTTTTCGTCAGGAACTGCAGTTTATCTTTCAGGATCCGATGTCCTCGTTGAATCCCCGTTTGAATATTGCCACTACTTTAATTGAGCCGATGACGGTGCATAAGATTGGTCGCGATAAGCAAGAACGAATCGTGCTGGCCGAGCAGGCGCTTGAACAGGTCCAGCTAAACCCGGATTATCTCTGGCGTTACCCGCATGAGTTTTCTGGCGGACAACGACAACGTATTGGTATTGCACGTTCATTGGTGTTGAATCCGAAGTTTATCGTCTGTGATGAAGTGACCAGTGCCCTGGACGTATCGGTACAGGCCGAGATACTGAATATATTATTACAGCTTCGAAAAGACCATGGCTTAACCTTGCTGTTTATCACCCATAATATCAGTGTGGTCGAATACATAAGCGATAGAATTGCCGTGATGTATAAAGGTAAAATAGTCGAGCAGGGCGAGACTGATCAGGTTACCGGCTCACCGCAACACGGCTACACCAAACAACTGCTTGCTGCCGTCCCCCGACTTGAGCATTAAACAGGGAATAATGGGGGTCAGACACGCATTTTTTGCAACTAACTCGTTACCAATATAAATTCCGAAAAAAATGCGTGTCTGACCCCAATTATTCAAATCAGCTTAATCAACCTGATGTTTTGGTAACATCCACATAAAGCACGATGCGTTGTCCGGGTTGTAGGTATTTTGATTTTTTAACGCGCTTGTTCCAGCGTAACAACTGATTGACACTGACCCGAAATTTATTGGCAATGCGAGTGAGCGAATCGCCGCTGCGAACACGATAGCCAATCCGCTGGGTAACCCGTCGTCTGGGCGGAGCGCTAATATGAGTCGGGTCGTTATAATCTGCGTTTGCATTGTTGTTGCGCGACCAGATGACCAGACTCTGTCCGGGTACGAGTGGATCACGCGGCGCCATGCTGTTCCATTTTGCTAACTGACGCACACCCACTTTATGACGTTGAGCAATATCCCATAAGGTATCACCCGACTGAACTATATGGGTTACCTTCGTACCTTTGCGAGTAATATTCTGTTGCTTTGATTTGCGTTGGTTAGCGCTGAGTTTATAGGTCGATAGTTTTTTGCTTGCCACTGGAATGGTCAGACCGTGACCGGCACGCAAGCGCGTTCCACGTATGCGATTTACACGTTTAATCGTATTGGTACTGATTTGATACTTACGCGCAATGGTGCTAATGGTTTCACCCTTTTTAATGGTGTGACGAATCCAGCGGATGCGTTTTTCCGGAGGGAAGTCCGCCAGATTGGTGGCGAAGGTTTCTGCATTGGCTAATGGGACTAACAAATGATGAGGCCCGCTTGGCGAGGTGGCCCAGCGATTAAAGCCTGGATTTAATCGGTATAACTCGTCCAGTGGAATCTCGGCTAATTCAGCGGCGAGAGCCAGATCAATTTGTGAATCCAGTTTCATCTCATATAAGAAAGGTTCATCGCTGATCGGTTTGAGCACGATGTTATATTTCTCAGGATTTGCGATCAGTTTTTTGAGAGCTAATAATTTTGGTACATAATATTTTGTTTCTTTGGGCAGGCGTAAATGAAAAAATCCGGTTGGGCGTCCGCGCTTCTTATTGTAACGAATCGCACGTCGGACATTGCCACTGCCCGAGTTATACGCCGCCAGGGCCAGCATCCAGTCGCCCTTGAATTCTTTGTGCAATGCCGTCAGTAATCGAATTGCCGCATCGGTTGAGGCATACACATCACGACGCCCATCGTACCACCAGTTTTGCTTCAGGCCATAGCGTTTGCCAGTAGCGGGAATAAACTGCCAGATGCCCGAGGCGCGACCATGCGAATAGGCGAAGGGTTTAAACGCGCTTTCCACAATCGGTAACAGTGCGATCTCTAACGGGATATTATTTGCTTCTAACTGTTCAACGATGTGATGCATGTATGGTTGCGCGCGTTCAGCAACGCGATCCAGATATTCCTGATGACTTGCAAACCATTTGAATTGCTGGTCGATGCGCTTATGTTGATATTCTTTCATGCTAAAACCATTGCGAATACGTTCCCATATATCAATGTTAACGCCGGGAAAGGTTTCATCTTCTTCGTCAAAGAACGTGTCAGCATCGCCAGTAGAATTGTTCAGTGCGGTTTCAGTATTAAGATCCGAAATATTATTTTCTGATTCGAGTTCTGGTTTTTGCTCAGTGTCGTTAGCGGATGGTGGTGCGAACGAGACGGTTTGATTTTCGTCTAAAACATCGAACGTGTTGGGTGAGTCGGCATGGTTTTCGTTTTGCGTACCCGCGTTGGCTATCGCCACCGAATTATCAACGGCGTTTGGTGCAGACTGGGACGATTTTTGCTGTGCCGATACCACACTGGTTTTGTGTTTACCATAAACGCGTTTTGTCGAACTGCCCGAAGCCGGTTCCAGCAAAGCACAACCGGGTAACAGGGAAAGTAAAATTAAGGCTAGCGTAAACTGTTTCATTATTGTTTTTAACTCTTGATATACTTGCTAATGTCACCGATGCTTATATCGTCATCTGGCGATTAAATTGAACTGTAGAATACCCAATTGCGACCCAAAGGTTAACAATTTGTTCACATAATGAAGATTAACTGGAAAAAGCGAAAACGAGATGAGGGCAAGCCATTTAACCGTTGTGGAGACCTGATCGAGGCCTGGAATCAGTTACAAGCCTGGTATCAAACTCGACTCGGGATCACCCTCGCCGAGCAGGAACAGGCCCTGTTGAGTGCGACGCTAACCAATCTGTTTGGTTACCAGCTTTTGCAGGTTGGACGCCTGACCGGGGACGACTGGCTTAGTAATTCGCGGGTCTCACAATGCAATGTGATGGATTTTCCAGCCAAAGATCAATTAATGAAAACGGCAAGCTTTCAGGGTCTGCCCGAGTTTTTACCGATTCAGACAGCCTGCATGGATGTCATTGTTTTGCCACATGTTTTAGAGTTTTCGCAGCAACCGCATGCGGTCTTACGCGAGGTCGAGCGGGTTCTGATCCCGGAAGGGCATGTGGCCATGCTGCTGTTTAACCCCTTTAGCCTTTGGACACCCTGGCGGCTCAGCTTGGGCTGGCGTCGTAAAGTCCCCTGGTGTGGTCGGTTTATGAGCACGACACGCATGAAAGACTGGTTGGCCCTGTTGGGTTTTGAGATAGTGTCGATTCAAAACTACTTCTATCGACCGCCTTTACAGCAAACGGCGATCATGCAACGCTTGTCACTGCTGGATCGAGCGGGAGGCCGACTGTGGCCTATATTCGGTGCTGCAAAATTGGTCGTAGCAAAGAAACGACTGGTTACCCTGACCCCGATAGGCCCACGCTGGTCACGGCGCAAGGCCCGAATCCGAACTCAGCCTGGCCTGGCTGAACCCTTCCAACGCAAACAAAAAAGAAATACACATACATGAACGATAAAATTGTAGAAATATTCACCGACGGTGCCTGCCGTGGTAACCCTGGCCCTGGAGGATGGGGTGCCGTATTGCACTACGGCGATGAAAACAAGGAACTGTTTGGCGGCGAAACAGACACCACCAATAACCGCATGGAACTCATGGCCGCCATCCAGGCGCTGGAAAGCCTGAGCCGTGATTGTGAAGTAAAAATCACCACCGATTCCGTATACGTCAAAAACGGCATCACCGAGTGGATTGAAAACTGGAAAAAACGCGGCTGGCGCACCGCGAATAAAAAGCCGGTTAAAAATGTCGACCTGTGGAAACGACTTGATGCGATCGCGCAAAAACACAAAGTGAGCTGGCATTGGGTACGGGGGCATACCGGCCACCCCGGAAACGAACATGCCGACCGGCTGGCGAATCGAGGGATTGACGAATTGTAGATGATTGTCTGGAATGGTAACGAATGAATGTTTGGTTACGAGTTTTATTGACGGGGGTCATTATTATTGTGGGCGGATTTGTCTATGGATTTGCCGGCCCAGAAGACGAGTGAGGTTCAATTAAAATTGCGGGTATGCTTTTAATCGCAGTATTTATTCCCTGGGAAATATTTGTTGTCGGAAATAAAAATAATAAGAATAGAAGTTGATGGTGGGCAGAGAAAAAAGCTGGGGTGACAGCCTCACCCCAAACCCGTTATTTATAATGCATCGAAAGGACTTTTTGTTTTTTGTGCTTTGTTATTGGCAACGTGTGTATAGATCATCGTGGTTTTCACCGAGCTGTGTCCCATGAGCTCCTGAATAGTACGGATGTCGGTTCCACTTTCCAGTAAATGCGTTGCGAAGGAATGGCGCAGAGTATGACAGGTCACGCGTTTATGTATTTGAGCCTGTTGTACCGCTCGCCGAAGTGCTTTTTGTAATGTTGATCCCGCACAATGCCAGCGTCTTACCTGATGAGTTGTTGCGTCACGCCGGACGGTATTGGAGGGGAACAAAAACTGCCATTCAAAACGAATATTCGCTTTTGGGTACTTACGATGTAAGGCATCGGGCAAGATGACATAACCCCAGCCGCGCAAGCGATCATCGACATGAAGCTGTTGCCGCCAGGTCATATGCTGTTGCAATCTTGCCTGCAATCGTTCTGGTAGCGGGACAACTCGAGCCTTACGGCCTTTGGAATTGCGAACGGTAATCAATTTATTCGCCAGATCCACATCCTGGACACGTAACGTAATACTTTCAAATATTCGAAGTCCTCCACCATACAATAAACTGGCCAGTATTCCAGTTTGTCCCTGCATTCGATCCAGAATGTTTTTGACTTCAGTGGTACTGAGAATGGTCGGCAGATTTTTAAATCGTTTGATTTGACGTAAATCATCCATTTCACCGACTTCCTGCTTAAGAACCTGCTTGTACAAAAATACAATCGCATTAAGTGCCTGAGACTGAGTGGCAGCGGCCACCGTTTTATTAAGCGCAAGGTGATTTAAAAATTGTTCGATATGTGATTTATCAAGATACTTGGGATGCTGTTTGTTGTGAAAGAAAATGTACTGTTTAATCCAGTGACGATAACTTTGTTCAGTGCGCGGACTATAATGCCGACGTACTATTGCAAGATGCAATTGTTCAAGTAATTTAGGTGGTTGAGATCTCGTTTCGATACCCCATAAGGTTACTCCTTCTAGTTAAGTGATTGATATTAAGGTACAAAAAAAGCCTATTTTAATACAAGGGGAATGATATGTGGAATAAATTCCGTTTTTTGTGATTTCAATAATAACTAAAAATTAGCTTAAGCTTTTGATATAGTGAGAGAATGTTAAATTTTAGACAGATTGATATTAGGAATAAATTCCTATCAATCAGATGTTAGCTGTAATAATAAAATGGAACTTGAGCAAGAAATTATAAAAGCATTTCCAGAAGTTCTTGTGGAGCCAAGAGTCTCCGATGAGTTCA
>QILH01000248.1 GCA_003233255.1 Gammaproteobacteria bacterium
GTGGCGGTGATAGCCAAACGTGGTACCAACTTCTTTTTGATGCCGATGAGCGGAATGGGCGATAGTGCCAAACCGCCTGAACTTAATGGTCAACCCATCGGTGCGCAAAGCAAGCCGTTAAAAAGTGGCGATGTTATTGAAGTCGCGGGAACCAAGTTGCAATTTAACGAAGCGTAGGACGAAACGCATGGCAAAACTGATTCTGGTGCATGATGGTGTTAACTTGCGCGACTATTCCCTGGAAAAGGATCGCGTGAGCCTGGGACGCAAACCTGAAAATGAAATTCAACTTGATGATGCCGCGGTAAGCTCTACCCACGTTGTCTTTGATCGAGTTGAAAGTTCATATTTAGATGACCATTTTGACTACTACATTGAAGATCAAAAAAGTACCAATGGCACCATGGTGAATGGTATTGGTATTGAACGTCAGTTACTTAAACACGGTGATGTGATCCAGGTGGGTAAGCATAAATTCCTGTTTGACAGTGGCACTGGCGAACTGGCCGAAACGGCGATCTACCTTCCTGATAACGATTAAAATCCTGGTGTGTTGCCAGTTAGTCCAGGTCGTTTTAAAAATTAGTTTTTCCAGACTATCTCCCTCAGACTTATTTCGATCTGCCATTTTGTCAGCGGGTGGGGGGTGTTAAACTTCGCTGACCAACAAGCAAAGAGGTTGATATGGCAGGACATAGTAAATGGGCAAATATTAAGCACAAAAAAGCGGCCCAGGATGCCAAACGCGGCAAAATTTTCACTAAATTAATCCGTGAGATCGTGGTGGCTAGCCGAATGGGCGGCCCGGATGCGGACGCTAATCCTCGTTTGCGTGATGCCGTGCAAAAAGCACTCGGGGCCAATATGAAACGGGACACGGTGGATAATGCGATTAAGCGCGGTGCCGGTGCCCAGGAGGGGGATAATTATGATGAGATACGCTATGAAGGCTATGGCCCAAACGGCGTTGCGGTGATGGTGGATTGTCTGACCGATAACCGTAATCGAACCGTTTCTGAAGTACGGCATGCCTTCACTAAATCAGGCGGCAATTTGGGCACCGACGGGTCGGTGGCGTATTTATTTACCAAACGTGGCATTATCAGCTTTGCTCCCGGCAATGATGAAGAACCGATACTGGATGCGGCGCTGGAGGCGGGGGCTGATGACGTACTCACCAATGACGATGGCAGTATAGATGTGTGGACGAACCCGGAAGATTTTGTCACAGTGCGTGAAGCACTGGAGGCTGGTGGTCTGAAGCCGGCTTCGGCGGAAGTGACCATGCAGGCGTCAACCGATGTGTCGCTTGAGTTGGAGGATGCTGAAAAAGTCATTCGTCTGGTCGATATGCTGGAGGATCTGGATGATGTGCAAAATGTATATACGAATGCTGATTTCTCTGATGAGGTTTTAGCGAGTTTAACGTAAACAAGAATTCTAAATAGCTTGAGGTAATGACGGTCACGATATGATTCGCATACTCGGTATTGACCCAGGTTCACGAATTACCGGCTTTGGCATCATTGAGATGCACACCAACCGGTCAGTATGCATCGCTCACGGATGCATTAAGGCACAACAACCGACCCTTGCCGAACGCCTCAAACACATCCATCTCGAACTTGCTGCCCTGATTGAACAACATGAACCCGAAGAAATGGCGATTGAAAGTGTGTTTGTACATCGCAATGTTGATTCGGCATTGAAACTTGGGCAGGCACGCGGTGCGGCGATTACCACGGTGGCCTTACAATCCATTGCAGTTCATGAGTATTCACCGGCCGAGATTAAAAAGTCCGTTGTGGGTCGAGGCAATGCGGCGAAACAACAAGTTCAACACATGGTCAAGGCCATCCTGGGATTAAACAAACCCCCGCAGGAGGATGCCGCCGATGCATTAGCCGTGGCCTTATGTCATGGACACAGTCGCGATCTTAAATCCCTTTTACCGCAAGTACGAAGCTCGCGCCGTCGACGTTGGAAATCATTATGATCGGTCGTATTCGTGGCGAGTTAATCGACAAGCAACCGCCTTTTTTACTGGTGGATGTGCAGGGGGTCGGCTATGAGATCGAGGCACCGGCCTCGACCCTGGCCTCCTGCCCGGCCATTGGCGAACAGATTACCTTACACACGCATTTAATCGTGCGTGAAGATGCTCAGATATTATGTGGTTTCATCTCCGAACAGGAGCGGCAATTGTTTCGGTATTTGATCAAGGTTAACAGTGTTGGTGCCAAGTTAGCGCTTGGCATCCTGTCGGGCATGAGTGCTGAAAGTTTTGTGCGCTGTGTGCATGAAAAAGATACTGCAGGTTTAACGCGCCTGCCTGGCGTTGGCAAAAAAACCGCAGAACGTCTGATCATTGAAATGCGGGATCGATTAAAAGATATGAGCATCAACGCAGTGAACTTAAAAGATTCAGCCAGCAGGCATAACGGGCGATTCGATAATAATGCCATGCAGGATGCGATTAGTGGTTTGGTATCGCTTGGCTATAAACCTCAGGAGGCATCACGTTTATTACAGCATGTTGATCTCAACGGTTTAAACAGTGAGTCCATGATTAAATCGGCGCTAAAAGTTGCGGCCACGGCAGGTTAGGAACAAAAATGTCTGATGAATCACGCTTAATCTCCGCCGACAGTCAACAGGGTGATGACGTGCTGGATCGCGCCATGCGTCCGCTGAAGTTAAAAGATTATGTTGGTCAACCCAATGTGATTGAGCAAATGGAGATCTTTATCCAGGCGGCTCGAGCGCGTCAGGATACGCTGGATCATGTTTTGATCTTTGGTCCACCTGGATTAGGTAAAACCACCTTGTCGCACATCATTGCCAATGAAATGAATGTGAACCTGAAACATACTTCGGGGCCGGTTCTGGAGCGCCCGGGTGATCTGGCGGCTTTGCTGACCAATCTTGAGCCCAATGATGTATTGTTTATTGACGAAATACATCGTCTGTCATCGGTGGTGGAAGAAATCTTATATCCAGCGATGGAAGATTATCAGATTGATATCATGATCGGCGATGGTCCGGCAGCGCGTTCGATAAAACTGGATCTACCTCCCTTTACATTGGTTGGCGCGACCACGCGAGCGGGTTTGTTGACATCGCCGTTGCGCGATCGATTTGGGATCGTACAGCGACTCGAATTTTATTCGACCGAGGATCTGGTGACGATCGTAAAACGTTCGGCGAAAATTCTGGATGTGCATCTTGATCATGAGGGCGCAACTGAGATTGCGAAGCGTTCCCGAGGCACGCCGCGTATTACCAACCGTTTATTACGTCGCGTGCGTGATTATGCGGAGGTCAAAGGTGACGGTACTATTACCCAGGAAATCGCACAGCTTGGTTTAGATCTGTTAGATGTCGATGTTTGTGGTTTTGATCTACTGGACAGAAAACTGCTATTGACCATCATTGAAAAATTTGAAGGGGGGCCGGTCGGAGTCGATAACCTGGCGGCCGCGATTGGCGAAGAACGTGATACGATTGAGGATGTGATTGAGCCGTTTTTAATTCAACAGGGTTTCATGATGCGGACGCCTCGTGGGCGAGTGGTGACCTCTCATGCGCTACAACATTTTGGCCTTAAAGCCCGCTCGGTAGATAATTTGGGGTCGATGTCCAGTTCAAAGCCCAGCTCCAGTGCTCAATCACCGGCGGCGCTTGATTTGTTTGATTCAGAATAACGACAGGTATCAGCATTACTCTATTTAGCCAAACAATTGTTAAATCGTGACGGAGTTCGCATGGTCAGTACGGGTTTATTATGAAGATACCGATGCCGGTGGTGTTGTTTACCACGCAAATTATTTACACTTCATGGAACGTGCCCGGACGGAATGGTTGCGAGCCAGGGGATTCGAACAGGATGAACTGAAATCGCAACTGAATGTCCTATTTGCAGTACGGAGTATGAATATAGAGTACTATTTACCGGCGCGATTTAATGACAGTCTAATTGTGACGGTTAAAATAATTAGCTTGCGTGGCGCGAGTATGATGCTCGAGCAAGATATTAAAAAAGAAAATGAATCAAGTGTGTTGTGTCAGGGAAAAGTAAGAATAGTTTGTTTAACCGCAAGTGATTTTCGTCCCTGCCCCATTCCCGCTCAAATTCTTGAAATTCGCACAACAATATAAGGAGTCGTAGTGGAAACGACAACAGATTTATCCATCCTCAATCTGGTGCTCGAAGCGAGTCTGGTTGTTCAAATCGTAATGGTCATCTTGGTTTTAATATCAATGTATTCATGGACCATTATTTTATACAAGCGCTCAATATTAAAACGCGCACGTAAAAATGTCATTCAATTTGAACGCCGGTTCTGGTCGGGAGCGGATTTAAGTGAAACGTACAAAAAGATCTCGGCGCGGCGGGATCGCGATCGGATTACCGGCCTCGAAGCCATTTTTGAATCGGGGTTTCGCGAGTACGTCCATTTGCGTAAGCAGCACGGTCTTGATGCGATGGCGATCGTGGAGGGGGCGCAACGGGCTATGCGCGTGTCTTTGAATCGAGAATACGAACATTTAGAGCAACATTTGTCGTTTTTAGCCACAGCGGGTTCAACCAGTCCCTATATTGGTTTGTTTGGAACGGTATGGGGCATAATGAATGCGTTTCGTAGCCTGGGTGTTTCGTCGGCGATCAGTGACGTTGCACCAGGAATTGCTGAAGCGCTGATTGCCACGGCGATTGGATTGTTTGCCGCGATTCCAGCGGTGATTGCCTATAATCGTTTTGCCAATGATCTTGAGCGTGTCATGGCCCGTTATGATAATTTTGTTGAAGAATTCTCAACGGTACTGCAACGCCAGGCAAGAAATTAACCCGGAATCCTTAAAGAGAACGTTGCCATGCATCAACACTTAAATAAACGCTTCCAGAAAAAGCCAATGGCCGAGATCAATGTTGTGCCTTATATTGATGTGATGCTGGTGTTACTGGTTATCTTTATGGTGACGACACCGATGTTGGCTGAAGGCTATAAAGTGAAATTGCCGGAAGCAAGTGCCAAGCCGGTTAAAAAATCGGAAATCAAACCGGTGGTGGTTTCGGTAGATAGTAAGGGTCGTTTATATGTCAACCTTGGAAAAACGCCACACACGCCGGTAAAAGCGAAAACACTGGTTAAAGAAGTTATTGCCCGACGTAAAAAGCATCCAGATGTTTTGATACTAATTAAAGGTGATGTTAATGCTGATTATGGCAAGGTGATTAATGCGATGTCTGTTTTGAATGACGCCGGGATTGAGAATTTTAGTTTAATTACCAATCCGACCCGTCGTCGTTAGATTAGAGTTGGCTTAACGGAAAATTGAGTAACTAATGCTGGAACTTTTTAAAAACAATCCCCGTTTTTTAGTCGGCGCAATTGTAGTACATTTGTTTTTTTTAGTATTATTCGGGATTGGTTTTCATTTTAAATCGAGCCAACGTGCGTCAACCGCCGCACCAAAGACTGTTGAAGTTACAATGATCGACGAGCGAGCAGTTAAAAAAGAACTTGATAAATTAAAGAAACAACAAAATCGTGAGCTTAGAAAGAAAAAGGATATAGAAAAAAAACGTATAGAGAAAGCGAAAAAGTTAAAACAGCAGCAACAGAAACGATTAGTCGAACAGAAAAAAGAAAAACAACGCATCGTATTACTTGAAAAAAAAGAAAAGGAAAAAAAACGCAAGGAAAAGAAAGAGCGGGATCGTAAGGCAAAAGCAGAGAAACTGGATCGCGCTCAAAAAGAAAAAGAATTAAAAGAAAAAATGCTTGCTGAAGCGGAGATTATGAAAAAAGAGCAGCAAGCGGCGGCGTTACGACAGGCGGAACTAAAGAAGCGTCAGACCATCATAGATAAATATATGAATCTGATCGAATTAAAAGTATACCAACACTGGATCAAACCTCCAGCGGTAAGCAAGGGCCTGGTGAGTGAATTACGTGTTAAGCTTATTCCGACTGGCGAGGTGATTGATGTGCAGTTATCGAAAAGCAGTGGTGATGCGGTTTATGACAAGTCAGTGCAGACGGCGGTCAAACGGGCCTCACCACTGCCTTTACCCCCGGCCGAAGAAGGTTTATTTGATACCTTCCGGGATTTACGATTACCGATGAGAGCGGATAAAAAGACCTAAAATGATTATTAAAAAGATAAAACCCGGATTTATTATTGTAATACTGAGTTTATTGACGATCAGTGCTCCTGCACGGGCCGAACTTACTATTGACATTACGCTATGGCTTGATAACGCCACGCGGATTGCCGTTGTCCCGTTTGAGTGGCGTAGTCCGTCCAGGATTCCACTCAAAATGACCGATGTTATTAGTGCTGATTTAAAACGCAGTGGTCAGTTTGCGCCAATGAGTGAAGCGGATATGATTGAGCTACCTCACGCGTCGAGTGATGTTAATTATGCCAGCTGGCGTAATTCAAAAATGAAATACCTTGTTATTGGTAAATTACATTCACTTGGTCGAGACGCCTATCGCGTACAGTTCCAGTTACTGGATGTGGAAAAAGGTAGCCAGGTGACCGGGCACAGTTTCCAGGCGACGTCAAAGCAGTTAAGACGCTTATCCCATCATATTAGTGACCTTATCTTTGAAGCCATTACGGGCGAACGTGGGGCCTTTGATACTTATCTGGCCTACATCACAGTAACCAAAGATAGAAAGGGCCAAAAGCGCTATCGCTTAGCTATTTCAGATTCAGATGGTTACAATGAGCAAATATTATTTGAATCAAGTATGCCCATTGTGCGTCCGGCCTGGTCTCCAGATGGTAAAAAATTAGCCTATGTATCCTATGCCACGGGCCGACCACAGATTTATGTGCAAAATATTTTTACCCGGCAGACACAACGGCTTACGGACTTTAAGGGTTCCAACCTGTCACCCAGTTGGTCACCGGACGGACGGCGTATGGCTATGTCATTATCGAAAGACGGCAATGCCGAGATCTATATTATGGATTTGAGCACGCGCAAGCTTCATCGGGTGACGCGCAGTTACGGTGTTGATATTGAACCTGCCTGGTTCCCCGACGGGCGCAGTCTGGTTTTTACCTCTGATCGAGGTGGCAAGCCACAGATTTATCGACAGTCGGTCGACAGTCGCGGTGGAGTAGGCCGGGCTCAGCGGCTTACATTTGATGGCGTTGAAAATTTACGAGCGTCGGTGTCGCCGGATGGAAAACGTATTACGATGGTACACAATATCGGCGGGCAGTATCGAATTGCGGTGCTGGATCTGGAGGCAGATCAATTATCGATCTTAACCGAAGGGCGATTAGATGAATCTCCTGGTTTCGCTCCAAACGGTGGCATGTTAATTTATGCAACATCGGCAAAGGGTCGGGGAGTGTTGGCTGCTATATCTTCGGATGGGCGAGCCAGCCACAAACTGAGGTTACAACAAGGTGATGTGCGGGAACCTGCATGGTCGCCCTATAAACAAGATTAAAACTCATAACAAATGAATTGAAGGAGTATCATCATGGTAATACGGAACAAACTACTTATAATTGGTTTACTGGCATCATTTGGCGTTGCCTGCACCACGACCTCTGAAACATCATCCGATGCCGGCGGTCAACAGGATGCCTCTACTGATTCACGGGATACGGCGCAGGATCAGGGCGCGATTAATAGCAATCCATTTGATGACCCTTCTAATCCACTATCACAACGCGTGGTCTATTTTGGATTTGATAGTGACAGCATCAAGCCAGGAGATCGTGATATCATTATCGCGCATGCTCAATATTTATCGGCTAATTCCAGTGAAAAAGTGGTTTTAGAAGGGCATGCTGATGAACGCGGAACTCGTGAGTATAATATTGCTTTAGGTGAGCGCCGAGCAAATGCGGTAAGGCAATTGATGACCCTGCAAGGTGTAGCGAGTTCGCAAATCGATGTGGTCAGTTTTGGTGAAGAACGTCCGATTGCTATTGGTCATGATGAATCAGCGTGGGGCCAAAATCGTCGGGTTGAGATCCTGTATCCCAGCCATTAATACATGAGCGATAAAACGTTATAAAGTTATTAATATTATGAAACAGATTCTTTTGTCGGTTAGTTTACTGTGTGTACTATTGGTGGTGGATGCTCAGCTAGTTTTGGCGCGTGATGTTCAATTGCGTTCACGTCCTGGCGATGCGACGGGAACCATTTCAACCTCCAGTCAAGGTTCGAGTAATCAAGCAACTCATAGCACACGTAAACTATCGGCAGAAGAGCGACTGCAACGCCTGGAACGAATACTTGAAAGTCAGGGACTGATGGATATGCTGGTCAAGATTGAGAACCTTCAGTCTGAGTTACAGATATTGAGAGGCGAGCTGGAGCTTCATACCCATCAACTCAATGAAATTAAGCAGCGCCAACGAGATCTCTACGTGGATATTGATCGGCGCTTACTTCGACTTGAACGTAATGGCCCAGGCCCCGGTTCTGCTGGCGCAACGGGTTCAACAACGGGTTCGGCGATCAGTGCGGGTGTCGAAGCGACGACGACGGTAAAAACTACGACCCCTGCGGCAGGTACTGGACAGACGGATTTTGCCGCGGAGCAAAAGGCCTACCAAAAGGCGTTTGATTTACTACGCGAACTTCGTTACGAGCAGGCGGTAACGGCCTTTAATGGTTTTATTACGCAATTTCCCAAAGGTCGCTATGCGCACATTGCTCAATACTGGATTGGAGAGGCGAATTATGCGCAGCGTATTTTCAAGCAGGCGATAAAAGACTATCAAAAGCTTATTGATACGTATCCTAATAGTCCCAAGTTAGCCGAAGCGATGCTCAAAATTGGTTATAGTCAGTATGAATTAAAAAAATTCAAAGCGGCAGAAACGACTTTAAAACAGTTAACTAAAAATTACCCTGGCACCACCGAAGCCGGACAGGCGCAAAACCTGATCCAGAAAATTCGTCTTAAACGTTAATAAATCATCCGCAACGAACCGTGGATAAAGAACATGCTATTACTACGTTGTGAATACACCCCCCGTTAAAATTTCCGAGCGCTTGCGTATTACCGAAATATTTTATTCTGTACAAGGAGAATCTCGCACCATTGGATTGCCAACTGTCTTTGTTCGTTTAACCGGTTGCCCATTGCGTTGTCAATATTGCGATACGAAGTATGCCTTTCAGGGCGGTCAGTGGATGGACTTTGATGAAATCATCGCTCAACTGAAACAGTACAACACGCCATATATTACCGTAACCGGTGGTGAGCCGCTGGCGCAAAAAGCCTGCTATGATTTTTTGTCGTTGCTCTGCGAACTAGGGTATCGGGTTTCTCTGGAAACAAGCGGTGCCATTGATATCTCGCCAGTGGATGGTCGCGTTAGTCGTGTAGTCGACATCAAGACCCCGGGCTCGGGTGAACAGCAAAAAAACCGATTAGAAAATCTTGGATGCTTAACGGTGCATGATCAACTTAAATTTGTGATCTGTGACCATGAAGATTATGTATGGTCGATAAACTTTTTAAGTCAAAATACGATAACGGTGGGCTGTGAGATTATTTTTTCGCCCAGTTTTCAACAGGTCAGTTTAAAACAACTTACCGAATGGGTATTGGCAGATCAAATAAACGTGCGCGTACAATGTCAGCTGCATAAATTAATCTGGGGTGAGCAACCCGGCCATTAACCGGATCATCGAAATATGAGTCTGAATTCCAAAAAAGCGGTGGTACTTGTTTCCGGAGGGCTGGATTCGGCGACGGTGCTGGCTATTGCCCGACAGGCCGGTCACGAATGCTATGCTCTAAGCTTTGACTATGGCCAACGGCATCGAAGTGAGCTGCTTGCCGCGGCGAAGGTGGTCGAACATCTGGGAGCCATCGCGCACCGTACCTTTGTGCTGGATCTGGCTCAGTTTGGTGGCTCGGCATTAACGGATTCATCGATTGCGTTACCCCGGCAGCATGCTGAGGGTATACCGGTTACCTATGTTCCGGCCCGTAATACCGTGTTTTTATCGATTGCGCTTGCCTGGGCGGAGGTGTTGGGTGCCTATGACATCTTCATTGGCGTGAATGCAATTGATTACTCGGGGTATCCAGATTGTCGTCCTGAATATATTGAGGCTTACCAACGTATGGCGACGCTGGCAACGAAAACCGGCGTTGAAGGGCAGCTGATCCAGATTAGTACTCCATTGCTCCACCTGAGTAAGGCCGAAATCATTCGGCGTGGAACCGATTTGGGGGTTAATTATGGGCTCACCTTATCCTGCTACGATCCGAGCGAACAAGGTTTGGCCTGTGGACAGTGTGATAGTTGTCGATTACGCCGGGAGGGTTTTAGCGTGTCAGGAATTGCCGATCCAACAAAATACGTAAGTCATTGATATTTGTCTAGATAATTCTAATTTTGATCATAATTGTGTTCTCCTGGCCCTGTCATCGGGTATAATCGCGCAAATTTTTTAGCCTGCTACGGATTTAGGCGGACTGGTTGGTACTAAATAATTATTTTTGAGGTGTGTTATGACGTTTGCAGATTTTGCCAGTGCGCAGTCTTTTTATATTTGGTCAATTTTAATCCTTTCCGTTGTGTTGGGTATGATCGTGAATAAAACGAATTTCTGTACCATGGGCGCAGTATCCGATTTAGTTAATATGGGTGACAAGGGGCGGTTGCGGGCCTGGATACTAGCCGCAACGGTTGCCCTGATCGGGGTTACTATTCTTGAGTACTTTAAGGTATTTGATCTGACCAGCACCCTGCCTCCTTATCGCGGTGGTGCCAATAGCGATTTATTGTACGCCTTCCCCTGGGGCCGTTTTGTCCTTGGCGGTATTTTGTTCGGCATCGGCATGACCCTGGGCAGTGGTTGCGGTAACAAGACATTGATTCGAATCGGTGGTGGCAATATCAAATCTATATTAGTGTTTGTTCTCATTGCCGTGATTGCTTATTTTATGGTCGATCCATTTAAAGAACTGGAATCTAACTGGTATCAGGCTTTATTCCAGCCCTGGCTAGATGGAGCTAGCGTTATGCTGAAAACACAAAGTGATTTAGGCAGCATTGCAGCCGGTTTTTCAGAGAATGGCTCTGCAACTACCATGCGTCTGATTATCGGCCTGATTGTGGGTGTGGTCGCGTTATTCTTCGTATTTCGCTCGGCAGATTTTCGTTCCAGCTTTGATAATATCCTCGCCGGTGTTGCAATTGGTCTAATCGTGCTCGCGGCCTGGTACATTACCGCGAATGTAGCGATCGAACTGGATGGTGAAGAAGTCGGCATTCGTAATTTCGTTACCGAACAGTGGGAAATTGAGATGGCTGATGATGTGCCCAAGCCTAAAAATGCGGCAACTAATCTGAATACCACTAGTTATACCTTCATCAGTCCGATGGGACAGATGGCCGGCTACACCAAAACCGGCTTCAATAAGAGTTATCTGAGTTTTGGTGTGATCATCGTACTTGGTGTTATTTTAGGCTCATTCCTTTGGGCCCTCATTTCCAGGAGCTTCCGTATTGAATGGTTTGTCTCGGTCAAGGACTTTGTCTTTCATACGATTGGCGGCGTTCTAATGGGCTTTGGTGGCGTGCTGGGCCTGGGTTGTACCGTGGGTCAGGCCATTACCGGCGTATCCACGCTGGCGCTTGGATCGTTCCTGGTTTTTATCAGTATCGTTTTTGGCAGTGCATTGACCATGAAAATTCAGTATTACAAACTGGTTTACGAAGATGAAGCCAATTTCTTCAAGGCCTTTATTACGGCGTTGGTCGATATGAAGTTGTTACCTGGGGCATTACGCCAGCTTGATGCGGTATAAAAATAAAGCATTTTCATTTTATCGGGCTTGCCATTCTGGGTAAGTCCGGTAGAATGCGCGCTTCGCAAAAATAGCTAAAAAGTGGGGCCGTTAGCTCAGTCGGTAGAGCAGTTGGCTTTTAACCAATTGGTCGAAGGTTCAAATCCTTCACGGCCCACCATCTTTTCCAAAGCCCCAATACGATTAGTCAAATTTCAAGTCAGGATTTCAACCTTTCTTGATTCAGGTTCGGCTTGTTACCGGACGCGTACTGACTGCGCAATAATTCGGGTCAGACACGTATTTCTGGCAAGAAAATCATGACGTTTATATTTTTCAGGCAAAATGCGTGTCTGCCCCCATTGCCCCAGTGTTTTAATTGGGTAATATTTATAGTATTGGTATCTGAGAGGGGGTTAAAGATACCTCATATCCTGCCGTTATTTATCCAAGAATCTTAGTCATTAAACCCATTCTGGCAGAAACATGTCAGTTACCGTAATAAGGTTTTTTATTGATGAGCTAAGTTAGGAGCAAAATTAAGTAAGGAGTCGGTGATGGCAATAACAGTAAATGAAAGTGATGATGGCAATACGGTGACAATAAAATTACCTAATGAATTTGATTTTCGTGCACACAAGGAATTCCGAGATACCCATAAAAACACGAAGGCGAGTACGAAATATATTCTGGATTTTTCACAGACGGAACACATGGATAGCTCGGCATTAGGTATGCTGCTATTAATGCGTGAAGAGCTTGGTAATGATAACGCTAGAGTAAAGCTGGTTAATTGCCGTGACAATATAAAATCATTGCTGGAAATGGCCAATTTCCAGCAATTATTTGAAGTCGCATAGCTTATGTCGGTAGTAAGTAAGGTCAATAACGAACAGCATCCATTTTTTGTTGATGAAACGATTAATAAACGGGCTTTAATTGTTGACGATGACGCAGTGAACAGAATGATCCTGGAAGGGATGTTAGCCAACAGTGGATTTGAGGTTTTTTCGGCGGCCGATGGCCAGCAGGCCATCCAGAAGTTTATCGAGCATGATCCTTGTGTCATCTTGATGGATATTGTTATGCCTGTGCTGGATGGCTATCGGGCAACCGAGAAAATTAAGGAACTGGCAGGAGAACGGTTTGTTCCGATTATTTTTCTCACCTCGGTAACCAACGAAGATGAATTAGCGAACTGCGTTAAAGTCGGAGGGGATGATTTCCTGACCAAGCCCTATAGTCAGATCATATTAATGGCTAAGATCGAAGCGCTGACTCGATTAAGTCAATTATACAGAACGATAAAAAATCAGCGTGATGAGATTGATGTTCACAATGAACATATGTTGCGTGAACAGAAAGTAGCGAAAAAAATATTTTCTAATGTGGTGCATGAAGGCTGCCTGGATATACCCATTATCAAATATATGCTTTCGCCTTTATCTATTTTTAATGGCGATATTCTACTTGCGGCACGAACCCCTTCAGGTGGTTTGAATGTGTTGTTAGGCGATGCGACC
>QILH01000074.1 GCA_003233255.1 Gammaproteobacteria bacterium
CGTCGGCCCTTCATTATGGAACCCGATGAGCTGGATCGGTCTCCTTACATCGTATCGAATTATGGCGATTACATTATTAGTGGCCGAGGTGCGCGCATCTATGCACGCCCTGTTCTGGATTCCAATATCATTAATTTCAATATCGTTCGTAAGGGTCGTAAATACATCGACCCAGACACCAATAAGCTATTAGGATATGAGGCCATTAATCTTGGATCGGCGCGTTTGCTTAAACTGGGTGATCCGGCGACATTGGTCGTGAAAACGGCTTACAAGGAGATCTTAAAGGGCGATGTGCTGGTTCCCATACAGTCAGAAGAGCTGGATTTAAATTTTTATCCACGCGCTCCCGAGGTTGAAGTAGCGGGTCGTATTATTTCGGTTGCGGAAGGTGTCGATCGGATCGGCCAGTACGATATTGTGGTATTAAATAAAGGGGTTGCGTCAGGCCTCCAGGCGGGCCATGTGCTTGAGGTTCATCAGGCAGGCAAGATTGTTAAATCACCTCGTGGTCGCTTCAAGATTCGTTTACCGGAGGAGCGTGCGGGATTATTAATGATCTTCAAAATAGATGAAAAGGTGAGCTATGGTCTGATCATGGAGGCCTTCACCGATCTGGCCATACACGATTACGTCTATAGCCCATAATTGTTCGGTCTGATGAGCTCGATAATTTCAGCAAAATCCTACAAAGAATAAAGCCGGCCCCGATTGCTTCTGTAATCGGGGCCGTGTCATTATGGGCTAACTCAAGGACGGAGTTAACCTGTAAATCAAGGAGGATAGAAATGAAACAAGCGATGGAACAAACTGAGCTGCGTTACTGGATCGCGCTTAATTCAATAAACCCAATACTCGGCGCGCGACGCGCCAATCAACTCTTACAGCATTTTACGAATCCTCAGGATCTGTTTGACGCCGGTACACTGGCCTGGCAGGCGTTGGGACTGACTGCTTTGGCCTGTGAAGCACTGGCAAAACCAGACTGGTCGGCGGTGGATGCTACCTTACTATGGCTGGAAGCCGGTCATCATGGTGTGTTGTGCCGGGATGAGCCTGACTATCCGCCGTTGTTAGCGGAAATAGCGGATTCGCCCTTTTTGCTGTATTACAAGGGCGATCCGTTGTTTTTCGATCGCCAACAGTTGGCGATGGTCGGCAGTCGCAATCCCACTCGTAACGGTTATGAGACCGCCTATGATCTGGCTGCCGGGGCGGCAAAATTGGGTTTTACGATTACCAGTGGTATGGCGCTGGGCATTGATGCGGCCGCGCATCAGGGTGCCCTGTCAGCGGGGGGCGTTACGATTGCCGTCGCTGGCACGGGTCTGGATATCATTTATCCGAGCAAAAACAAAGATTTAGAAAGCCAAATCGAATCCGAAGGTCTCATTATTTCGGAATTTCCACTCGGAACCAAACCGCTGGGACGAAATTTTCCGTTGCGAAATCGCATCATTAGCGGTCTGTCACGAGGCGTGATCGTGGTGGAGGCCGCACTAAAAAGCGGTTCGTTGATCACCGCCAGGCAGGCGCTGGAACAGGGCCGCGATGTATTTGCGATACCGGGTTCTATTCATAATCCGACCAGCCGGGGCTGTCACTGGCTTCTGCGCCAGGGCGCGAAACTTGTTGAAAACATTGGAGATATTCTGGAAGAATTTGATTTGCGCCTGAGCCAGACGGAATTTGATTATGGCGAACACGTCTCGGCAGCGGGAATGGCTAATCTGGATGTGGGCTATCGAAAAGTGCTGGAAGCGGTGGATTATGATCCTACCCATGTCGATCAGGTCATTGATCGCAGTGGATTGACGGCAGACGTGGTTTGCTCCATGCTGTTGGTATTGGAATTGCAGAATTTTGTCCATATAACCAGTGCAGGGCAATACTGCCGAACGCGGGCAAGCCGGGATGGTGTTAATGAAAGTGTGTGTGGGACAGGTTATGGCTAGGCGAACAACAGGCTGTATGGGGAGTATAGAATGAAAGAAAATATTCTCGATGTATTAATGTACTTGTTTGAAAATTACATGAACGATGAGATCGAAGCGGATAAGGACGAGGAAGCATTGCGTTCCGAGTTGCAACAGGCAGGATTTCATCATCGGCAAATAAGCAAGGCATTCGACTGGTTGGAAGGCCTGACCAACTTGCAGGATGAAGCGTTAATACCGGCTCAGCACAATGTCTCGATTCGTGTCTATACTGAACAGGAAAGCGAACGTCTCGATACCGAGGCGCGCGGTTTTTTACAGTTTTTAGAGAATGTGGGTGTGCTCGATCACTCGGCGCGTGAGCTGGTGGTTGATCGAATTATGGCGTTAGACGAAGATGATGTGGATATGGAGCATTTGAAGTGGGTTGTGCTCATGGTATTGTTTAATCAGCCTGGCCGCGAAGAGGCCTATGCGTGGATGGAAGATCTGGTGTTTGATGAAAATGCAGGTATTTTACATTAGGCAATTCAACACAGTTTTTAAGCAGGATGCCCGTTAACGCGGGCATTTCGCTTTTCGCTATACATTTTGTTATGCAGGATTTACACAGTAAGGTAAGGAAGAACCATGGCTAAAAGTCTCGTTATCGTGGAGTCGCCAGCGAAAGCGAAAACCATTAAAAAATATTTGGGTAAAGGCTTTGAGGTACTGGCCTCGTACGGTCATGTGCGCGATTTATTACCCAAAGAGGGCGCGGTCGATCCGGCTAACGATTTTGCGATGAAGTACCAGCTCATTGAAAAAAATGAGAAGCATGTTGAAGCCATCGTAAAGGCCTTAAAAAAAGCCGATACCCTGTACCTCGCAACTGACCCGGATAGAGAAGGCGAAGCCATCTCCTGGCACCTGTATGAGATTCTAAAAGAACGTGGCCTGTTAGATGACAAAACCGTGGGTCGAGTTTCTTTTAACGAGGTGACGAAAAAAGCCGTCAAAGAAGCGGTCGAACATCCCGAAGAACTTTCCCAGGATTTAGTCAATGCACAACTTGCACGTCGTGCGCTGGACTATTTGGTTGGCTTTAATCTTTCCCCGTTGTTGTGGAAAAAAATTCGCCGTGGATTATCGGCCGGCCGTGTGCAAAGCCCGGCCTTACGTTTGATCGTTGAACGTGAAATAGAAATCGAAAAATTTGATCCAAAAGAGTACTGGACCGTGCAGGCCGATGTCGAAACCGAAGGTACCCCATTTAGCTCAAAACTATTTACCTACAAAGGTAAAAAACTAACCCAGTTTGAGCTTAACAACGAGAAAAAAGCCAAAGCCGCAGAAAAAGCGATAAATGATGCAGCCAAAGGCGAACTTACGATAGCCAAGGTTGACAAGAAAAAACGCAAACGCAATCCAACTGCGCCGTTTACCACCTCGACCATGCAACAGGAAGCCGCGCGTAAGCTCGGCTTTACCACTCGAAAAACCATGAGTGTTGCTCAGCAACTTTATGAAGGTATCGAACTGCAAGGCGAGAGCGTGGGTTTAATTACCTATATGCGCACCGATTCGGTAAACCTGTCCGAGGAAGCCCTGAACGAGATTCGTGAATACATTGGTAACCGGTATGGCGAAAACAATGTGCCGAGCGAGCACCGAACGTATAAAACCAAATCTAAAAATGCCCAGGAGGCACACGAAGCCATTCGCCCTACTTCCGTATTGAATGAACCCACCAAAATTAAAAAGTCTCTATCCAAGGATCAATACCGTCTATATAGTTTAATCTGGAAACGTACCGTTGCCTGCCAGATGATTCATGCGACCCTGGATACCGTGTCGGTTGATTTAGCCGCGAATGATAAGATCGTATTTAGAGCGAACGGGTCTACGCTGGTGGATCCTGGTTTCATGGCCGTTTATCAGGAAGGCGCGGATGACGTGAAGGCCAGTGATGATGACGAAAAGATGTTACCGCCACTGGAAGAAGGCAAGACCGTCAAGCTGCTCAAGATCAAACCCGAACAACATTTTACCGAGCCACCACCGCGCTACTCTGAGGCTTCGTTGGTTAAATCCCTGGAAGAACATGGTATTGGTCGCCCTTCTACCTATGCGTCGATTATTTCCACTCTGCAGCATCGCGAATACGTTGAAATGGATAAGAAGCGCTTCATTCCAACCGATGTGGGTCGCATCGTGAACAAGTTTTTAACCGAACATTTTACCAACTATGTTGATTACGATTTTACCGCGCGTATGGAAGATGAGCTGGATGCGATCTCGCGCGGTGAAAAAGACTGGGTTCCAATTATGAAACAATTTTGGGAACCGTTCAAAGAGCTGGTTGATGACAAAGAAAAAAATGTCGATCGCAAAGACGTTACTCATGAAGCGATCGATGAGAAGTGTCCGGAATGCGGCGGTGATCTGGCGATTCGTTTAGGCCGTCGTGGTCGATTTATTGGTTGTAATAACTATCCCGAGTGTTCGTATACCCGCAATGTAAACGGCGATGATGACAGCGAAGATCAGAAAGCGATCGAAGGGCGAAAATGTCCTGAGTGTGAATCCGATTTGTTGATCCGTCATGGGAAATATGGGAAATTCATCGGCTGCAGTGGCTATCCTGATTGTAAATTTATCGAGCCGCTGGAAAAACCCGAAGACATGGGTGTGAAGTGCCCGGAATGTAAAAAAGGCAATATGCTCAAGCGTAAATCGCGGCGTGGAAAAATCTTCTTTTCCTGTGAGCACTATCCCACCTGCAAATATGCGGTCTGGAATGAACCCATTGATAAGACCTGCCCGGAATGCTCATGGCCGATGTTGACCAAAAAAGTAACTAAACGTCGTGGCACGGAATACGTTTGCCCGCAAGATGATTGTAAATTCGTTGAGGCGGTGGAAGACGAGGATGAAGAAGAGGCCGAAGGTTAAGCATCAGGTATAATCAGATTATGTCAGATGAAGCCAAACTCAGCCTGCTTGAATCCTTTTCCTGTTTAGCGGATGCCTGTCCGGACGATTGCTGTCATCAATGGAACGCCCACGTCGATAAAGAAACCCTGGGCAAGTGGCAAACTATTAATGATCCAGCCAAACGTCAGGCTCTGATCGGCACCATCGAAGAGTCCAGCCAAAACCCAAGTGAGCTGGTGTTAATCCGTAAAGAAAATGGCAACTGCATCCATCTTGATGAAGATGGTCTGTGTGATATTCAGACTTCGTTTACACATGCGTATTTGCCGCAGGCCTGTCAGATGTTTCCCCGCGAGGTTATGAACAAAAACACCCTACGTTTTGAAACCGCACATTTATCCTGTCCGGCGATTATTGAATTACTTGCTCGTGCTGATGCAAAGAATCTTATAAATAACGAGAGCGCCTTATACAGTTCACAGGGTCGCGATATCATTAGCCAGCTATCTAACTCGATTCATCATTACATGGAAAGTATTTTTAAACTTGATGATATCTATTTAGGCCTGAAGATATATGCCTTGTCGACCGTCATTGATGAGATTATGCAGTTAGCCACAGAAGATACCTTAACTACTGAATTACTAAACAGTCGTTACCAGTTATCGCCAGAACAATTACACCGGAAGTGGCAGCAATGGCGCGATGAGTCGCATAACAAAGAATTTGAGCGTGATAAGGCCGAGATAAAAAATTTCCTGCAAACGTTAGACACAGGTTTAATGGCAAAGTATAAGCAACCGTTAGAAGATCGATTCAAGATTAATATTCCGAATATGAGTCTGACCAATTTTATTAAATGGCGTGAACAGACAGAGATTGAACGTTATGAACCTTTTTTTGAAAAATATATCTATGTGAAGTTTTTAAATCATGGTTTTCCATGGAATCCGATTCAGAGCAACCACGCAGCAACGTTTCTCGATTGTATGTTTGGTTTGATATTATGCCATCATGTTATCACTGCCTACCATCGTGCCAACATACTGGTCGATGAAGATTTGCTAAAAAAAATTACTTATACGGTTGAAAAGATAAATGCAGACAATTTTGATAATTTTCGCCTGATTAGTGAAAAACCGGAGCTGTTGAAGATGAATAAATACAATTTATTCTTCACACTACTGGTTTAGAACGTTCGTTTTTCCTGTAAACTCTCGTTTTTATAAATCATTCAAGAAGGCATTAAATCATGAGCAAGCCATTTGTCGCTATTTTAATGGGGTCAGACTCCGATTTACCGGTTATGCAGGCTACTCTCGGTGTATTGAAGACACTGACTGTATCGTATGAAGTCAATATTCTATCCGCGCATCGTACTCCGGAAGATACTAAAAACTATATTGTTGATGCAGAGGCACGAGGTGCCAATGTATTTATTGCCGCGGCTGGACTGGCTGCACATTTAGCCGGGGCAGTGGCAGCGCAAACCGTGAAACCGGTCATCGGCGTACCCATGGACGGTGGGCCTTTAAAAGGTATGGATGCCTTGCTCTCGACGGTACAAATGCCCGGTGGCATCCCGGTGGCGACGGTGGCAATTGGTAAGGCTGGGGCAAAAAATGCGGGTTATTTAGCTGCGCAGATTTTGTCGATCTCCGATGCAGATCTGGCAAAACGACTCATTGACGAACGAGCTGCAAATGCACAGGCTATACGGGATAAAAATGCTGAGCTGAAAGGCACGCTTTAAATTACGTACTGTAACTTCAGGCCATGTGCAATTCATTTTTTGCTTCGACCACAGGCCAGGCGACCGAGGCGTTAAAAAAAGGCGATGTCATTGCTTACCCAACTGAAGCCGTGTTTGGTTTAGGTTGTGATCCGGATAATGATCAAGCCATTCAGGCTGTGCTTGATTTAAAGCAACGATCAGCTGATAAAGGTCTGATTATTATTGCCGCTGCGATTGAGCAAATAGATGCTTACATCGATACACTTACACAGCGGCAATGGCAAACTGTTCGGTCAACCTGGCCGGGGCCGGTGACCTGGTTAATGCCAGCGCGCGCATCGGTTTCGCGTCTGTTAACCGGAGTGCATGACACCATCGCGGTAAGGGTGACCGCACATCCTGTCGCAAAGGCCTTGTGTGAGCAATTTGGTAAACCAGTAGTATCGACCAGTGCAAATAAAACCAACTGCAGGCCCGCATTAACGGCCAATGAAGTTATTGAACAGTTTGATCAGCAAATCCGATGTGTTGTTGATGGTGAGGTTGATGCCGGCTCAGCTCCTAGCGAGATACGAGATTTATTGAGCGGTAAAGTAATACGGAGTCGCTAATGGCGAGCAGTACAGAAAAAATAAAAGACTATTTGTTAGGCCTGCAGGATTCTATTTGCCAGGGTTTAGCAGCAGAAGATGGCAGCAAGGCATTTCAGGAAGATACCTGGCAACGTGATGGCGGCGGCGGTGGTCGTTCACGAGTGATGGAAGACGGCGAGGTATTTGAAAAAGCAGGCATTAATTTTTCCCATGTTTACGGTGAGGGTCTGCCTGCTTCGGCCACCGCACACCGTCCTGAGTTGGCGGGCCGCTCATTTCAGGCTCTGGGCGTTTCGCTGGTGATTCACCCACGTAATCCATATGTGCCGACCTCGCACGCTAATGTACGGTTTTTTATTGCCGAGAAAGACGGGGCAGATCCAGTCTGGTGGTTTGGCGGGTGCTACGACATGACGCCTTATTATGGTTTTGCTGAAGATTGCGTGCACTGGCACCAAATGGCAAAACAGGCCTGTGATCCGTTTGGCGAAAAAGTTTATGCGCGTTATAAAAAATGGTGTGATGATTATTTTTACCTGAAACATCGCAATGAGCCGCGGGGCATCGGCGGCCTGTTTTTTGATGATTTAAATGAATGGGGTTTTGATAAAAGTTTTGAATTTATGCAAAGCATTGGTGACAGTTATTTAAAGGCCTACCAGCCCATAGTAACGAAACGTAAAGATACTCCGTACGATGAACGTGAACGAGATTTTCAACTTTATCGGCGTGGTCGTTATGTTGAATTTAATCTGGTTTATGACCGCGGCACGTTATTTGGTTTGCAAACCGGGGGGCGCACCGAGTCGATCCTGATGTCACTGCCTGCTTTGGTGAAGTGGCGTTACAACTGGCACCCTGAGGCCGGTACAAAAGAAGCCGAACTCTACGAAAAATATTTAATACCTAAAGACTGGCTGCAGGCCTAATGATCTTTGTGATTATGATCATCTTCCCGGACGGGTTCGATGACGATTTCCACCCGGCGATTTAAGGTACGGCCACGTTCAGTGGCATTATCGGCGCGGGGCTTATCTTCTCCCATCCCATAATAGGCCAGGCGTTGTTCAATAATCCCCTGATGCGCCAGGTAGGTGTAAACACTTTTGGCGCGTTTTACGGATAGTTTCTGATTATGAGATTTCGAGCCAGTGCTGTCGGTGTGCCCGACAATGCTTAAATGTGTTTGACCGTATTTTTTGATAATTTTGGCAATCCGGTTCATGGAATCATGAAAGCCGGGTTTAATCTGGGTTGAGTCTATGTCAAAGGCCGTTTGTGAGGTCATCGTGACGACCAGAACATCATTGGGCAGTTTGTCGATGGTAATATCACCGCGGCGTATTGAGTCCTGTAACTGTTTTTCAAAGTCCTTTTTTTGGCTATCCATGTAGCTGCCAATTGCACCACCGGCAAGGCCGCCTATGGCACCGTATAAAATAGCTTTTTTCTTTTTATTTTTTGTCGTCAAGCCAGCTAGGACACCGACTGCAGCACCAATCATGACACCCTTCTCTGCATCCGTAAATGGACGCTTATTGCCATAGCCATCGGTTGCACAACCCGTTAAGGCAAATAAGAAAAGACTGGATAAAACGATAATATTTTTATAGTGGATTAATTTCATGGGTGTGCTCTCTTTAGTCGTGACGTCGGCATTGTGTATTCGATAGCAGGATGTAAATTATCTCCTTATCTTTTGGTACGAATAGCCAAAATCGTTCCATTTAAAACGGCCGGTACTAGTGTCGACCAATTAAGCAGAAGGTTTAATTATTTAGAGGAGTTTGAGCGCGAGTGGTTATTACGACCGCGATTGTTCGAGCGATGACCACCACCGGGTTTCCGCTTCTGATGCGGCGGACGACTTTCGCGCTTTTCAAAAATAGGGGCTTTGGGGGTGATCAGGTCTTCTGCAGTGATGTTCTGCACCGGGATTTTATGCCCAATGTATTCTTCGATCTCCGGCAGGGAAAAAACATACTCATCGCAGGCGAAACTGATGGCATCCCCTGTCGATCCTGCGCGCGCGGTACGGCCAATACGATGCACGTAATCTTCAGCTTCATTGGGCAGGTCAAAGTTAATCACATGGCTGATGTCGGGTATGTGCAGGCCGCGTGCGGCCACATCGGTTGCCACCATGATATCGATCTCACCACAGGTGAAGGCATTCAACAGGCTTAACCGTTTTTTTTGTGGTACATCACCGGACAGTACCGCGGCTTTTAGATCGTTGCCTTTCAGGTAGGCCATGATTTTCTCGGCCATACGCTTGGTATTAACGAAAATAACCACCCGCTGCGGATCATGGTTTTTTAACAGACCCAGCAGCAGCGGAATTTTTTCTTCCTTGGCCGGGTAAAATACCAGCTCTTCGACTTTGTCGGCGGTGATCTGCTCAGGCTCGATAGAGACGTGCGTGGGGTTGTTCATGTGTTCGTAGGCCAATTCCTGCACCCGGTGCGACAGCGTGGCTGAGAACAGCATACTGAGTCGGTGTTCGGGTTTTGGCATGTGCCGCAACAAGTAGCGAATGTCCTTGATGAAACCCAGGTCAAACATTCGATCGGCTTCATCGAGCACCAGCACCTGCAGGGCACGCAGGTCATAGACGTGTTGTTTGAAATAATCGATTAAGCGGCCTGGAGTCCCGATCAGGATATCCACACCCGACTGGATATCGTTGCGCTGTTGTTCGTAACCGGCGCCACCGTAGGCCACGGCGAGCTGGAAACCGATGGTTTTATTTAAGGCCATCGCATCTTTATGGATTTGTACGGCCAATTCCCGGGTTGGGGCCAGAATGTAGGCCCGGGGTTGATTGGGTTTGCGCTGTTCATCGGCCGGCTCGGTCATTAATCGGGCAAAACAGGCGATTAAAAATGCAGCGGTTTTGCCCGTTCCCGTTTGCGCCTGCCCCGCGACATCTTTTTGTTGCAGGGTCAGGGGCAGGGTCTCGGCCTGGATGGGTGTACAGGCGGAAAAGCCTGATGCTTCAATACCTTGCAGCAGTTTAGGGGGAAGATCGAGTTGGTTGAACAGGACTTCAGATAGGTGGTCATCTTGCATGGGCGGGAGCATAACAGAATACCGTGCACTCTGTGGGCTTGAAATGGATCTCATGTTACGTTCAAATACACATATTGGGACTTGGTTTTTACAAACCCCCCCCATATCAACTATTCTAGAGACAGTGACAGGCGCCATGGGCTATCCGGGAAAAGCTCGGTACCGGCGTATTTTATTACACGATGGGAGAAATAACTTGAGCGAGAAAATCGTTTACGTGACAGACGACAGCTTTGAGGCGGAAGTACTGCAATCGGATAGTCCGGTACTTGTGGATTACTGGGCAGACTGGTGTGGCCCCTGCAAAATGATTGCCCCCATTCTGGATGAGATTGCCGGTGAGTACGACGGCAAACTGAAGGTCGCCAAGCTAAACATTGATGAGAATCCCGCGACACCGCCCAAATTTGGTATCCGGGGTATTCCAACTTTGATGATATTCAAAGCCGGCGGGGTTGAAGCAACCAAAGTGGGTGCGGTATCCAAATCGCAGCTAACCGCTTTTATCGACAGTAACTTATAAATCGACCGTGTTCACAAAAGCCCCTCAGCGGGGCTGGACGTGGGCAAAGTTTGGTGTTAGATTTGTTCGTAAGTGGACACGATTCGTTCCACATCCTTTAAAAGAATTATTAAAGTTAGATCATCCGTTTTCCGATAAGTGAAAAACTACCTGTCGCGGAACCGTAAAATCAGCAACCAGAACCCAGAACGTAAATTCAGAGTCGTAAATCTAAAATTAATTTATTGAATGTAGCTGCCAGCAAGTCAGGCTGTATTCACAATCCATCAACCACCTCTACAACCTAACAGTAAAAATAAACCTATGAACCTCTCAGAACTAAAAGTTACGCCAGTAACAAAACTTAATGACCTCGCTAGCTCCATGGGTATCGACAATATGTCTCGAGCCCGCAAACAGGATATTATTTTTTCCATACTCAAGGCCCATGCCAAGAGTGGTGAAGATATTTACGGCGATGGGGTGCTCGAAATTTTGCAGGATGGCTTCGGTTTTCTGCGCTCGGCCACCAGTTCGTACCTGGCCGGGCCCGATGACATTTATGTCTCACCCTCACAGATTCGACGCTTTAATCTGCGCACCGGTGATACCGTTTCCGGTAAGATTCGCCCACCCAAAGATGGCGAACGCTACTTTGCCCTGCTAAAAGTCGGCGAGATCAACTTTGAGCCACCTGAGAATGCCAAAGGCAAAATCTTATTTGAAAATTTAACGCCGTTACATCCGAACGATCGCCTGCCACTGGAGATGGGTAATGGTAGCACCGAAGACATGACCGCCCGGATCATCGATTTATCGGCTCCGATTGGCAAAGGTTCACGTGGTTTGATTGTATCGCCGCCGAAAGCGGGTAAAACCATGATGTTGCAGAACATTGCCACCTCGATTTCCAATCGAAATCCAGAGGTTCATCTGATGGTCTTGCTGATCGACGAGCGCCCAGAAGAAGTGACCGAAATGGAACGCTCGGTACGCGGCGAAGTAATCTCTTCAACCTTTGATGAGCCTGCCAGTCGACACGTACAGGTGGCGGAGATGGTGATCGAAAAGGCCAAACGCCTGGTTGAACATAAGAAAGACGTGGTCATCCTGCTGGATTCGATCACCCGTCTGGCCCGTGCCTACAACACCGTGATTCCGTCGTCCGGTAAGGTGCTGACCGG
>QILH01000319.1 GCA_003233255.1 Gammaproteobacteria bacterium
AAACATGTAAAGGAAAATATCCATCCAGGAATCGACGCATAAACGGACCGTTGCGCAGACTGTAAGTACCATCAGAAAGTTGTTCGAGGGAATGAGTATTGGCCTGTATACATAACATGGCGTTGTCTTTAATGTTTTCCATCTGTACGCTGGCACCTTCAACCCAGGTCTTTTCAATGTTTTCAGAAGAGACAACTTTGATATTTTTAACTTTGCCGGCTTTAAATAAAATTTGTGCGGCTGCGACCTTGTCGATATTGCTATGGCATTGTTTAATCAGAATCCAGCCATCGAGAAGGCTATCCGGTAAAATTGTAATCGTATTGTGATGGTGGTGTAATTTTTTGTCGGGTTTTTGAGTCAGAAAAACCAGGTGGCCATCATTGACTTCTTTGTAACGGGGTGGCTCGAGTGAGTCGGAGTTGAACCAACGCTCCAGCTCTTCAGGGGAAACGTCATCAGCATAATTTACGTTACTGCCCAGGCAAAAAAAGAAGAGGCTAAGTACGGTGCTAAATACAGGTCGTTTCATGCAATCATCCTTCATTTTTACTTATAACGTATCTATATCTGTTAGCATAGACTATGCCAGAGCCAGTGGAACGAACTGATATAGAGATTAAGAAGGTATTGACGGCGAGTATGTTAACCAACGCACACGGCAGAAAAACTTGCTAACTTATTGAATTATGGTCGACTGGGAACAAATAGATACGGTATTACTGGACATGGATGGAACCTTGCTGGATCTCCATTTCGACAGTTACTTCTGGCGTGAGCATGTTCCGAAAAAGTATGCAGAAATGCACGATATTGAAATCGAGGATGCAAAAAGCACTCTTGTCCCCATATTTCGCAATAAAGAAGGCACCATCGACTGGTATTGCGTTGATTACTGGTCTGATACTCTGGCGCTTGATATTGCGATGCTAAAAAAAGAGCTTGAGCACTTAATCGCGGTGCATCCGCATGTCATTAGCTTCTTGCAACGTCTACGTGACTTGAATAAAACCGTTGCTCTGGTAACCAATGCGCATCAGAAAAGTTTGATGTTAAAGCTGGATCGAACGCGATTGCACAATCATATTGAACATATTATCTGCTCACACGATTTTGGTATGCCAAAAGAACACGGTGAGTTTTGGTTGCACTTACAAAATCGCTTACCGTTCGACAAATCACGCACCATTCTCATTGATGATAGTCTGGCGGTTTTGCGTTCAGCGCGAGACTATGGGATAGCCCAGTTGCTTGCGGTGTATCATCCAGACAGCCGGGATGAACGCCGGGATGTCGCTGAATTTGACGCCATTGAAGACTTTGACCAGATTACGCCCAGGTAAACAAATCGTTTAGAGCACAATTGTTAGTACGACGTCAGGGTTTATTTATCGAATTACTAGTCTGAAGTAAATCTATTATCCCAGCGTTTAAAGCGTTTTTGACAATAGGTTAATAGTGACTGATAACCGTCGAAAAATAGCTCAAAACCTTCTTCGGCCGGGGCATCGTATTCGCAATAGTCATTAGTATAGTCACGACACATTTGCGGACGCGTTGCATAGATACCGCAGCGACCGTCGGACTGTAGAAATTGACAGCTGGTGTAAAAAAGCAGGAACCAGCCATCTTCGTCTTTATAAGCCTGTACATTACGGTGGGTTAATTGCCAAAGTAAGGTATCAAACTCATCAATTGAACGTGGAGTATCAATCCCCTGGGTAATATAATTACAGCACTTGGAACCTTCACAGAGGCCACATTTATTATCGCTGGTCACCTCAACATTGATTTCAGCGGATTTATCTAAGTCAGTCATTTTTTATGCCACAATGCGTAGAAAATTACGGCGGTTAGCCTAACAGGAATAATAATGAAAATAAACTTTGCAGAAGCGAAAGAAACGCCCGAATACGCATCTTCAATGATTCGCTTTGGTTTTTCAGTGGTCTCTTCCGTGTTTTTGGGTCTGGCGATGAAATACGGTTATTATGAAGAGAGCTGGTTTGAATACATCTTGTTTGCGGTAATTTTCTTTTTGTATACTACGGTGGTCTTCGTCAGTATTTTATATTTCCCAAGAGTCCCGATGCGTCCTTATCTGACCATCCCGTTTGATATTGCCGGTATCAGTGTGGCGATGTTATTTACCTACGATAAACAATTCAGCCCGTTCTTCCTGTTTTATGCCTGGTATTTTGTAAGTTACAGTTTGCGTTATGGCCGTGGACAGTTATTTGTCGCCGCTATTTTTAGCCTGATTGGTTTTGTCGTGGTGCTGTTAACGGATGATGGCTGGTACTCACATGTATTTGATATTGTTATGTATGTGGTTTTTTTAGTGGTCATGCCGCTGTATCTTGATGCGATGCTAAGAAAAATCAATCGTGCCCGAGATGAGACGAACAAGGCTAATCAGGCAAAAAGTGAATTTCTGGCCGCCATGAGTCATGAAATTCGTACCCCAATGAGTGGTATCGTTGGGGTAACCAGTCTGCTTGAACAAACCGAACTGGATAAAAATCAGCGAGAATATATTGTCGCGTTACAGGAGTCGTCGATCGCACTCAATGCCTTGATTGATGATATTTTGGATTTATCGAAAATCGAAGCGGGCAAGTATACCCTGGTCGAAGAGCGATTTAACTTGCCAAAAACGATGTTAGGTGTCGCACAAATGTTTACCGCGAGTGCTAATGCAAAAGGTCTGGAATTATTTTTAAATTACTCACCGGATTTACCTGACTATTTATTCGGTGACAGTAAACGCTTGCGACAGATTGTGCTCAATTTAGTGAGCAATGCGGTTAAGTTTACCAGTGAGGGTGAGGTTGTTATAAAGGTCAGGCGATCTGAACATCAGCTAATAGATGGTTACGTAACCGTA
This sequence comes from Gammaproteobacteria bacterium, assembly GCA_003233255.1. Classification (GTDB taxonomy): domain Bacteria; phylum Pseudomonadota; class Gammaproteobacteria; order UBA6429; family Thiohalophilaceae; genus SZUA-24. Next base: position 2,888 of record QILH01000319.1, read on the forward strand.
CGTATAGAGGTTGTCGATACCGGGCCAGGTTTAAACGTAGAAGAGCGGCAACGAATCTTTGAACCATTTTATCAGGCGACGGCTAAATCACGTCAGAGCAAAGAAATATCAGGTACGGGGCTCGGTACAACCATTTCATCTAATCTGGTACGTTTGATGCACGGAGAAATTGGTGTCGATGCTGGAAAAGATGCCGGTTGTTGTTTCTGGTTCGATATTCCGATGCGCAGTGACGAAGGTCAGTACGATTATCTGGAAATACCTGAGAAAAATCCCCTGGTGATCTACGAGTCACAGCCGACGTCTCGGAAAATTCTTGAAAGTTACTGCGAAGGCATCAACTGGCCTTTTGCGTTAACGTCAGAACAAACAACCCTGGTTTCGCTAATAGAAAAATATTCCAAACAGGGTCTGCAACCGATAGTGTTATTGAGTGAGCTTAGTTGTGGTGATCAATGCTCACAATTGGGTAAGCAATTAAAAAACATGTTTACCGAAATTAAACTATGCAAACTATTGCATTTATCTTCCCTGCATAATCTGGATGATGAGCAACGAGAGTTATTTTCAGAATTCTTACCCTTACCCATTACTCCGCATCGATTACGTAGGGTGTTGTTACGCAGCGTTGGTGTTGGCGGTAATGCAGAAGCGGCAAAACAAGATTTTGGCATGAGTACGATACACCGTTTTTTACATGTACTAGTTGCTGAAGACAGTCCGATAAATGCAAAAGTGATCATGACTTTTCTCGAGCAGGATGGTCATCGGGTTACTCATGTCGAAGATGGGAAACTTGCCTGTGAAGCATTAGGGGCGAATCAGTTTGATTTAGTCCTGATGGATATGCGTATGCCCAACATGGATGGTATCGAGGCCACCAAGGCCTGGCGAGCACTTGAGACCGACGATCGGCATGTGCCCATCATTGCCTTAACCGCGAATGCAACCCCGGAAGATAAAAATAATTGTCTGGCCTCGGGCATGGATGACTTTTTGAGTAAACCGGTCAATCGAGAAAAGTTGCGTGAGATTCTAAAAAGAATTTCATAACGGCTTATACCTGCAACCAGAAGGTAACCGGGCCGTCATTTAGTAAGCTGACTTCCATATCAACACCGAACATTCCGCTTGCGACATGCGGGTATTGTCGTATCGTCTGTTTAACAACGTAATCGAACAGCTGTTGGCCCAGTTCGGGTGTGGCGGCAGCGGAAAAACCGGGACGGGTGCCTTTCCGGGTATTTGCCGCCAGAGTAAACTGAGGAACCAGCAACACATTGCCGCGAATGTCGCGCAGATTAAGATTCATTTTATTTTGTTGGTCAGGGAAAACTCGATAACTCAGAAAACGTTCGATTAATCGGTCGGCTTTTATTTTAGTATCCGATTTTTCAACGCCGATAAAAAGCAGCAGACCTTGTTTGATTTCAGCGATGGTTTCTTTATTAACGGCAACACTGGCGTGCTGTACGCGTTGTAATAACGCAATCACTTGCGATTTAAATCAAGCGCAAATTGATCACAGCTACGAACCAGTTCAGAACGGATGCCAGTCTCCGAGGCAGCATGACCGGCATTAGGAATTATGCGTAACATCGATCCCGGCCAGGCCTTGTGTAATTCCCAGGCGCTTTCCATTGGGCAAATAACATCGTAGCGTCCCTGCACAATAATGCCGGGTATATCTTTTAATTTATCGATGTTGTCGAGAATCTGGTTTTCCTGCAGGAAGGACTGGTGCATAAAATAATGACATTCGATGCGCGCCAGACTCAAGGCGGTATGTGCACTGCCAAAGTGATCGATTAAGTTCTGACTGCTGATCAGGCTTGCCGTTCGGCCTTCCCATAGCGCCCAGGCTTTTGCGGCCTGCATGCGGCTAAATTCATCGTCACTGGTAAGACGTTGGTAATAGGCGGAGACCATGTCATCTCGTTCTGCTGCGGGGACAGGTTTTAAGAATGCCTCCCAGACATCAGGAAACAATCGGCTTGCCCCGTATTGATAAAACCAGTCGATCTCTTTTTGGCGACACAGAAAAATACCGCGTAAGACTAAGCCCAAAACCTGTTGTGGGTGAGTTTGTGTATAGATCAGTGCCAGCGAGGAACCCCAGGAGCCGCCGAACACCAGCCATTGTTTGATACCCAGCTGTTCACGAATGAGCTCCATATCCGCGACCAGATCCTGAGTGGTATTGTTTTCCAGTTCGGCATGTGGCGTAGAACGGCCAGCGCCACGCTGGTCAAATAAAATTATTCGATATAACTCGGGATTAAAAAACTGGCGATGATAAGGTTCACAGCCTGAACCTGGGCCGCCGTGCAAAAACACCACCGGGATGCCATCGGGCGAGCCACTTTCCTCCACATAAAGCGTATGCGGTGGCGTGACATCAAGTTCAAATTGATGGTAAGGACTGATTGCCGGATAGAGAACGTGCATGGGTCGCTAGTTGTCTCTGACTATTTCACCTTTAAAGCCCATGAACGCAGCAATACCGGCTAACAATAATCCAGCCAGCACCAACCAGGGGCCAACATTTAATAGTGTGAACGCCCAGCTTTGTCCAAACACGATACCGATATACAACATACCCGAATGCAAAATAGCACCGGCGATAAAGCACCAACTGATGATCTGTTTGAAAATTCTTGCGACCGCAATAAAACACAAAGCCAGCCCTGCCAGGATGTTTAACACCGCCTCTAAATTACCATGGGCATGGGTACTGCGCATGTTGCCATGTGGGGTCTGTAAATTGATGATGTTGTTCATAGACAAAATCGCGTCGGTGTTGGCTTTGGCAATTTGTTCGGCGTTTAAGGGCTCCAGATCCTCTTCAAAATCGTTTATTTTTAAATCCTGTACCCGGCCTACCGGCGTTTGTTTGCTGACATAGGCGGCCTCAATGTCGCTTGCGCTGGTGGTGATCATGTATGGGCCGAGTGAAGCGGTGATGACCAGATACAAAAATCCAAATACGATATTTTTTTTACCAATCATATGTTCCTCCTTCGATTGAACTCATATAGCTAAATTTATTGCCTGTCGCCAGGAGATGGGCCATGTTGAGATGGATCAGGAATTCTTATTCGCGCTGGCCAATTCTTCACTATCAACTTGCTCAAGACGATAACCTTGATGGTAAATGGCACTAAGGCGCCAGCCGTTTTCGGGAGATAATTGCAGTTTTTTACGAATTCGACTGATGTGGGTATCGACCGTGCGGGTGGTAAATTCAGACCCATGCCCCCAGACTGAAGAAAGTATATGACCGCGGGATAACAGCCGACCGAGATTTTTAAACATGAATGAAACCAGTTCAAATTCTTTTTGGGTTAGCTTGACGATTTCGTCATACATAAACAGCGTGTGCGAGGTGAGGTTGATTCGATAGGGCGGATGATCGAGGACTTCTTTTTGCGCTGCCGCGCCACTTTGGCTGCGTCTTGAGACGGCCGTGATACGTGCGAGCAGTTCTTTTTGTCGAACCGGCTTCGTGATGTAGTCATCTGCCCCCATATTCAGGATATTCGCGATATCTTCCTCGCTATCGCGTTGGGTGACAAAGATAATCGGGGTGGAGTTTTCAGATTGTTCACTCAACCAGGCGAGCACCTGTTCACCATCGAAGTCTGGCATGACCCAATCCAGTATATAGAGGTCAAAGCTTTCCTTACGCAGGGCACCAGTGAAATCCCGTCCATTTTGATAATAAACGACATCGTATTTCTCTTCTTCCATCCACAGTTTCATCGCCTGGGCTAAATGGATGTCGTCGTCAACTAAGGCAATTCGCAAATTGACCCCCGAAAATTATAAGTGTTATTGTTCAACCGCTTGGAGATTTGGAGCTTTAATTGTGACACAGGCAGGTCGAATGCGCCATTTTCTGATCTTATTTCTTTTATCTGGTAGCCTGAAGTATTACATTAATAAAAATATGGTAAAAGGCGAATAAGCAGATAATAGCTAGCTTAAAAATTCTTCTAACATGGATTTTTCCTGTAGCGCATCCTGGTAGCCAAGTCGGATAAGCGCGCGGCAATAGCCTTTTTCAAACAGGAGGTAACTGGCCAGACCGGAGCCCTGGTTATTGGATGCGCCAATCCCTTTAAGTAAATAGCGGATAGTGCGCGGCAGCTCGTGTTCAAATTCAAGTGCCAGTTCACCTGGGTCGATGCTGGGTGCAATCACGTAGGCGTCAACGCGTCGCAAAGGAATTTCACTTTTTTTAAGATGACGGGTGGGGATCACATCGATGGTTTTATTGATTCGTTCCAGACGTTCCAGATCTGTTTCAAGACTATCAAGAAAGATACTATCCAGAATATGGCCGGCAATCTGGGCAAAATTCGGGTATTCATAACGTGTGCGTCTTTCTCGAGGGAGAACCTCCTTGCGTTGATTGCCGATGACCAGAATGCGATCCGAACCAAGTTGTAATGCGGAACTTAAGGGTGCCATCAGCCGCATCGAGCCATCGCCAAAAAATTCACGGTGTAATTTTACCGCCTCGAACAGATAGGGTATAGCGGAAGAGGCCATCAGATGATCAATGGAAATATCGCTTCGGCTTCCAAAGCGACGTGCTCGTGACCATGGGTTGACTTGATCGTTACCCTGAAAGAATGCCACGGACTGGCCACTATTGTAGCCTGAAGCAGTAATACTCACGGCGTGCAGATGACCTTCATCGATAACATGCTGGATGCGAGAAAAATCCAGGCTGCGTAACAATAATTCCCTCAGTGGTTTGCGATTTAGTAGCGATAAGGGATTGCGTTTGCCTAAACCGCCAAGCGTGAGTGCTGCGAGCCAGCGTAACGCTGTTTTGCTAATACTGCCCACATCACTTTGAAAGACCTGTGCGACATGGAAATTTCCCCAGACTCGTAGCATCTGCGCGACAGCATGATTGTAATCATCGGCCATGCTGGCAAGTGAAGCGGCATTGATGGCTCCTGCGGATGTACCACAGATAATTTTAAATGGCGAGGCTTCGCCCCGTGGTTGCAGCTCAGCAATGGCCTTGAGCACGCCTATTTGATATGCGGCACGAGCACCGCCTCCCATTAACACCAGTCCGCGTTTAATCTCCTGCTTCAAGTTGTTTATTCCTTGTGAGATAAATCTATTGTCATTAAATCAGATAGCCCCGATCTCGATTGGTTTGGTTTTTATCCGCACTTATGTAATGGCCTCTTAGTTAAGAGTATATGTGACAATATGTGTTCTGGAAGCATTGATCGAGTTTTAATCGGCGTATATCAGACTTAATTTTAGCGAAATTTTTTCTGGCACCAGTTTTCTATGATCATCCTGGCTTCGTCTGGTTTCTCAGTGAGCAGCCAGTGATCGGCATGGATGGTTTTAACCTCCAGATTGGGCAACTGTTTGAGTATCTTTTGGTTGGTTTCAACGTGGCTGGTGCTGGCGCCAGAGGATAATAGTACCAGGGTCGGTGTTTCAATTAGCCGTAAATCAGGAAGCTTGCGCGTAACCTCAACCAGATCCTGTAAATAGTTTGCAATGGGTATGAATTTTAAATCTGAAAATGGATTCATATACAGGTCGGCGATATTCTTATCTGGGTTTGCCGTCAGATAGGCGCGAGTCTCCTGATCCAGTTTCTGCAGGTCTCGATAAGGATAACTGCGTTTATGTAAACCTGTTCGGTATAAAGTACGGATCAGGCTTGCCGCGAATTGAACAAGCCATCGAAATCTCGACACGCTTGCGAGCAAACCACTTAATGCCTGGGGAAAAACAGGATCAATCAATACGATAGCGGTTAAATCCTGCGGATGCTGGTAGGCGTAATCGAGAGCTATTTGCGCGCCCATACTGTGGCCTGCGAGGATCGTTGGACCTTTTAATTGTGTCGTCAGCGCCTGTATGTCATCACACCATTGCTGGCGGTTAAAATACTTGAGACTGGTCGATTTTCCATGGCCACGAAGGTTCATGGCCATTAAATACGTGTCCTTGCTGAGTTCGGTCGAGCTAATGAACTCTCGCCAGCGTGTCGCATTACTTGCCAGGCCATGCAAAAAAATAAGATTTCTTTCGTGGCCACGATCGTCATTGGTTTCACAGTGAATTGCTAGATTATCTCGATTGAAACTAAAGCTGGCCACGATGATTTTTTCCTCGTTCAAGATGTTCATCTTTTTTAAGTTGATTTATACATAATACGGTAATGAAACGGGTGTAGTCTTTTAATCTTGACAATGTGTTTGGTTCTAAACCCAAACGATTAACCGGGACGTTAATGAGTCTCAGGCAGAGTCGGGATGAGCTAATTACATTATATAAGTTATGGAAATGTAAATTATTGTTAAAACTGTTTCAAACCGGCCATGTAGGCGTGTTCCTACCTGAATTTAAGCCTTGTCTGACAAGACTTATACGATGGCCTGACGTAGACTGCACATCCTTCGAAAGTGAAGGCTGATTAGATTGATTCTTAAAATAGTGAGGTTGAGAAATTTAAAATGAAGACTGTTGTTAAAAGGCTTTTACCATTGGCGATTATGCTGATGTTACTCGTCTTAGTGGTTAGCATGTTACCCCAGAATGGCACTGTGGATTCGTCTGCTCGTGTTGGGCAGTCTGTAGACGTAATGAATTCAGTAGCATTATAGTCACTTAAGATTCTACTAAACTAGCTGGATATTAACCTGAAAGCGGTAAAAATCGTTAAACGCCTGGAAAGTTGTCCAGGCGTTTTTATTTGCAAATAATATTATTGACTTGCTGCATTAATCTACGGAACGGATGACCAGACCATTTTCAATTCCTCTTACCCCGTTAACGCCATTTGTAATGAGGGTGGCCTGATCTTTTTCAAAAATGGAATTCACATAGCCACTGAGTGAAACCACGCCTTTGCGAGTGCTGACTTTTATCCTGAAGCCGCCGGTAATGCGATCATCAATTAAGCGTGCTTTTACCTTGGCGGTGATTAAGCTGCTATCAAAAAATTCTCCCGTACTCTCCTGGTTTGGCGCTGATGAACAGGCGCTCAGGCCACTGGCCAGAATTACGGTGATAACAAATAAATAATGTCGGAATAATTTCATATTCGGGTACGTCTCAAGCTCAAATTATAAAGATATCGTCTGGATCGCGAAAGGTCTTGATTTCAATGGCATTTCCGCCTGGATCACACAATAACATCATGGCCTGTTCACTTATTTGTCCGGCAAGCGGATATAAGGTTCAATGAAAAGTTTACCTTATTATCCATCAGGTTTTGTGCGACTGTTTCCCATTTTAGCCGCTGGATATGGCACCAAAACGAGTGGCAGGAACGAACCTTTTATCGACCGGGTTTGTTCGTTTTTGGCGGTGTTGTTTTACCGGCAGATCATCCGCCAAATGGGCGGCCACTTGATGGCCATGGAAATTATACTCTACCTAACGTTTATCACCTCGGCCAGCATGACAGCCCAAAATCGAAGTATAGAACGTTTTTGCTGTCAGTAAATCCTGTACAGGTGAGGTCCGCTGGAATATGGGGCGATATTCAGACGGGTTGGGCATTTTTGAATTACGTTGTTAAGTCAGGCTCAATATCATCATTAATTATACGCGGGATTGAACTCGCGATGCTGCAAATGATGGCCAGGGACGCTAGCGAAAGGGTAAAAATGCTATGCGTCATCAGAGTGGGTTCTGGCCTGAATACCGCAAGATAGCGACGGTTTAGAATATTTTTTATCGTAAGCTAAAGGCAGAGTCAAAGATGACGAACTAGACTTACAGGACGAGAAAATATTGAAGAAGGAATGACATGGCGCAAGCAGTACACTCACTTATTGAAGATATTGGCGAATTAATCTCGTTACCTGAAATAGTTATGAAAATCAATGAGATGGTAAATAGCGAGGAAGCCAGTGCGACCGAAATTGGGCGCGTTATTAGCCAGGATCCGGCGATATCCACCCGTATCCTGCAGGTTGCGAATAGTTCGATGTATGGCGGACAACGTCAGATCGATTCGATAAATCGTGCCGTGACGATTCTGGGAACAAAGCAGATCCGGGATCTGGTATTAAGTACCTCGGCCGCCAAAGTATTTGATGGCATACCGAATGATGTCATCTCGGTTGAAGATTTCTGGCATCACAGTCTGTATTGCGCGTTGCTGGTTCGGGCATTGGCGAATATTTCCAATACCGTTAACCCGGATACCCTCTTTACTGCTGGCCTGTTGCATGACATCGGTCATCTGGTCATGTTCAACCGTATTCCCGAGCAGGCGCACGAGGCGATTATGCTGACTATTCAGGGTGAGGCCGCTCTTGATTTGTATCAGGCTGAGCGCCAAATCCTCGGTTTTGATCATGCTGAGGTGGGCGCTGAACTGGCACGGCATTGGCATCTACCTGAGATTTTAGTGAGTTGCATTGCCTATCACCACGATTTACACGCCAGTACCGAGCACATTGAGGCGGTTGCCCACGTGCATATCGCCAATGCCATTGCGTCCTTACCGTACAGCGATATCCCGGCTATTGAAGATTTAAAACGAGTCTCGCCAGAGGCCTGGGATTTGGCCCATATTAACCCGGATAGCCTGGGAGATGCGGTAAAAGAGGCGCAGCAAAATATTGTCGAAACGCAACGGGCATTATTTAGCGATGATGCTTAGTGTTTACGGCGTTCGCGGACGGCCGCCGCCAGACCCTCAAGCACCGCGATGCTGTCGGCAAAACTGATACAGGCATCGGTGATGCTTTGGCCATAACGTAAGGCCTGGTTTTGTTGCACATCCTGTCGCCCTTCTACAAGGTGGCTCTCCAGCATAACCCCCATAATGCGTTTGTCGCCAGCTGATATCTGGCTGGCAATATCCCTGGCCACATCGATCTGGCGTCGGTGCTGTTTTTCGCTATTGGCGTGCGAACAGTCGATCATCATGCGGGGCTTCAAATCGGCCT
>QILH01000155.1 GCA_003233255.1 Gammaproteobacteria bacterium
AACCAGTTTTCAGGCCATGTACCACGCCATTGCCGATCACCCCCAACGAACCGCAATGAAATTGATCTGTGTTGGGGCAAAGGAAAAAGTGGTTGGTTGCCACATCATCGGCATGGGCGCGGATGAAATGCTGCAAGGGTTTGCCGTGGCCATCAAGATGGGGGCAACCAAAAAAGATTTTGATAATACCGTTGCCATTCACCCAACCAGCGCCGAAGAACTGGTGACCATGCGCTGATCTCGGGCGGAACACCGGGACGAGATATATACTCACCATGACCATTCGAAACTTTGAAGCCACTCAGCCGGTACTTGGCCCAGGCGCGTACATTGACCCACAGGCCGTCGTGATTGGTGATGTAATTCTGGGAGACGACAGTTCAATATGGCCAATGGCCTCTATTCGCGGCGACGTGAATACCATTCAGATTGGCAAACGCACCAACATTCAGGACAACTCTACCCTGCACGCCACCCACGATAGCGACTATCACCCCGGCGGCATCGCCACGATTATTGGCGACGACGTCACGGTCGGTCATCAGGTTGTCCTGCATGCCTGTACCATTGGCGATCGGTGTTTAATCGGCATGGGCAGCATCATCATGGATCAGTCCATTGTCGCCAGCGATGTCATCGTCGGTGCAGGCAGCCTGATCACGCAGAACAGCCAGCTGGAATCAGGATACTTATATATAGGACGTCCTGCCCGTAAGCTTCGCGCCTTGAGCGACAAAGAAAAAACGTATATAAAATATTCCGCACGAAACTATGTGCGTCTCAAAGATCGTTATCAACAAGATAGTCGCTAAAAACAACATAATAATCGCATGTGCCAAACCGGCATGGATCAGATAAACTAAGCCATAAACATCATAATCAAGCCGTTAAAAGGAAACGAAATGAATATCGAAGTTGAAGTCTCGTTTGGTGAATTCCTGGATAAAATCAAGATCCTGGAAATAAAAAGCGAACGCATTAAAGATGCCGATAAGTTAGTAAATATTAATAAGGAACTCGAGCTTTTACGCACAACATGGGAAAATAACCCCAGCTCAAAAATTGATATCAGTACGGAATTAAAAAACCTTAAATCCATCAATGAAAAACTTTGGGTGATCGAAGATGACGTCCGTAATAAAGAGCGCAATAAAATTTTTGATCAACAGTTTATCGAACTGGCTCGTTCTGTTTATTTTTCCAATGACGAACGTGCACGTATTAAACGCATCATTAATGAGAAACTCGGCTCAAATCTGATTGAGGAAAAATCGTATACAAATTATTGACCCTGTAAATTACCGATCTTTACACGTCAAATTAAAAATTTATAATGGTGCACCATGTAAGCTAAGAGCTTTTCTTGTAATCTGAGGGCTAAACAGAACTTGATTCACCATCGTATCTGCAATCGATGTACCGACCTGCTCAGTAACATTGTTTTTCGCTTCGCTTATCAGCAGCTCTATCTGGCTGGCACGCTCATCAACCGATAAGCTTGTATTCTGTCTAAGCTTGGTAATATTAATCAGTGATTCTGATAATATCTGGTAAGCTGATAGTGTATTGCTTTCACTAATATTGTTATTTTTTGCTATTTTCCGTATCTTTTTATAGGCTGGCCTTTTAGCTCGTTGATATTCTTGATAACGCTCTTCACCTAGATAATCTCTAATTTTTTCATCTTCAGTTAACGCATTTTCATTCCTGAAACGTCCTTCTGTCTCACTCTGTTGTCTTATACTGAATAAATTACGATACTCATGCTCAGAATAATTAAAATAATCGAGCTCCTGCATTAGATATTTTGCTGTGTATGATTCTCGCAATTGATATTCAATAAAATCCTCCTCACCCAATAACTCTTTAATGGAATCAAGTTCTGAAGTTTGATTTAACCCCGAAATATTCCCAGTTTTTATATCAGACATCCTCTCAAGTTTTAGGTTCTGTAATGAAATTTGTTGACTTGATGATAAAAAACCCAACCGATCATTATATGGTTTAAACAGCTTTTTAAATTTAATGTTATTTTCTACTTCATCACCAAAAATAATTCTAAGCTGCTCACGTTTATAGTTATTCTTTTCTATTGAATTCTGGGCTAATTGGTAAGGATCTACCACGACAGGCTTCCAAAATCGCCCATTCTGATTTAATTTTTCTATCGATATATCGTGCTCAATTTGAGCATAAATATATATTTGAATCATATCTTCAGGTATAGCCAACTCATTAAGAAGCAAAGCTATGTGCGCATAATCTTTTTGGCCCTTAAGCTCAGCTAATCTCTGAGTATTTCCAAATTGGTCTTCTCCTAGCGATACTGAAGATAGCCCATCCAGATCAACAATACCTCTAACCGCTTCTTCACGACTAAAACTAGTTGACGGTCTCAATTTGCTATTAATTGTTTGCTGCGCAGTGTATCGATTCCACAGTATATAGTTTGCAAGCAACGAGGCAAATGCTATTGCCAGCACTGCCATCAATAATGGCGATCGAATTTTCATATCAAAATCATATAAGGGTTAATAACAAATAGATCGTAACTATTTTCGATCTGACTCAACCAGATATAGTTTAATTCGCTATGGCGATACAAATATATTAAAAAAATTGTAGCCTCTTTTTCCAGCTCGATCACGGGAAAAAATTAAAATCGTTTCCCAGCCGCTAAAACCAGGATTAGCCGTATAAGTAAAGACATCGTTAAAGCCAAGGATAGGTATTATACTACCGTTCGACGCAGCATATGGGCCAGATGTTGCGGGAGAAACAGTAATTTCATTTCTTGGAACAATTTGCGCAGTTGCACGATCAAATGCTGAGATAACAAACGAAACCGAACTGTTTGTGGTCGACATATTGAATGAAGGTACATCTAATAACTGATAGACATCGGCAATAGGTAGAATATTCATCGTATAATCTACAATAAGATTATCTCCATCCTTCATAAACAATCTAACGTTAAAATCTGCCTGTGAATTTGCAGAACCTGCGTTTGACTGGTAGGCAAAGAAGTTACCAATTTGCCAAAAGTACAAATTGCCACTAAGGTTAGGGTTATAGAAATCACGCACATAAGAAACAGGATCATAAGTGGTTACACCTGTATCCGTGTTATAACTTGACGCATTATTGTAATCGATGAAATAAGCTTCACCATCATAAGTATAACGGGTTGTAGGCGCCCCCAGATTATAGCTGGTAACGGCAACGGCATTTAAACTGAAAAAACAGAGAATCGAAGCAAGCAGAATCTTTTTCATTTTCTGGATATCCTTGTCAATAGTATATTTATTTTTTGGTCGAAGGGATGTTATTTCTTTTGTAGAACACCCAAGCGGAACCAATCCCTGATTTCAAACTATCAAATTTCTGGTTTACTTGCAATTTTAATATACAGATCAATTTGACTACTGTATCACATTACCAATTTTTAACTTAATCAATTAACGCGATGAAGGAACGCCAGAAATACTTAATGAGTCGGCTGATTCACAGGTATCAACACCGCTAAACTAGAGCACGGGATTCATAGATAAATGACCACAATACTATTCCAGTTTAAAATAACTCAAAACTATTTAAATAATTCCAATTAACGCAACTACTTTAAATCGTAGTATTAAAAAAATAGTTCTTATAACATTTATTTTTCTGCACTCAATAATACATGAACTTCATGTTGGTAACTCCGTATTAACATTTAGAATTAATTAACAGGAGAAAAAGGTGTTAGCGTTTCACATGCAGTTTTGCTTCCGACGTTACGCATTAATACCTGTACCTCAATGTTTGGGTGAAAGTGCCATTGTTGTTATTCACCGATTCCATTTCACCCGTTATACCGAAATAAATACCAGTACCTCCCACGATTGCGATATGCGACGTACCATGATCAAATTCGCGCCCGGCTACCTGGATGCTGCCGGTTGCAAACGTTAGCGTCCATTGACATTGAAAACTGTGACCGACTCGGGTGCGGATACAGGTTCCGCTATTGTTACCCATTGCATTACCTTGTTGATCGAGTAACGGCTGATCGAAGGTCAGGATATCGCCGACTGAATCTCCCGGTTTACCAATATCAATAAATTTAGCCGTATCGATTCGAGCATCGGCAACGGCAATCAATACCTGTGTATTTTCCTGTGCGCAGGCCGCAAGTCCAGAAACGATGGCAATAAACAGTACGCCCGTCTTTAATATAGAAAATATATTCATCTCGGATCTCTACTTGTTATTAATATAGGTAAATTATAGCATTGGCGGGCAAAACCCTAAGTAAATTTTCACTGGAACATACTCGAAATTTAACGCGGTTGCCTACAACAAAACGCCCACTCGTTCTCAAAAAAATAACTGCCTCATTTAATAACCTAACTGAATCGCAAGACTCGGCGCCGAATATCTAAGCTATGGAATTAAAAATTGTGAATTTTTTAGTCTGGCTTTGCCATGTTTTATCACTAAGGTTTTCGTTTATGGTAGAAAGAAAAGATCTCGTCGATGCAGCCAGCCTAAAATTCCAGGCACCAGAATGACGACTCCATGAATACTGTGTAACGAAACTTTTTTCGACGCAAATGCTTAAGCACCCATTTCTGATATCAAAAACACTCTTTTAAGCTTGTTATTTTGATGATTGTAAAGATTATTTACTTTCTTACCAATAACTTACATTGAAATTTCGTGGTCTGACCCTAGAATGAAACAGGCATATAGAAGAAAACAAAACGTCCATTTTCAATATCAATCATCAATTTTGCACCGTGAGATAAACCATAATCAACATAACCAGGGATCGCACTGTCCAAATGGCACTCACTCGAGTGTTGCGGCGATTCAAAGTCACGATCACGGTCATACCAGGAAATCAACATCACGTCTCCCTGCTGTTTCTGTGCTTCAATATCAGCGAGTTTCATTGCAGCCAGGTAATCAGAAAGTGGCATACTCGGTGTTAACTGGATAATTTTTACACCGGATAAATCAACACCGTCCCACATAAGACATGCGACACCACTACCGGATTTATTTTCTTTAGTATCCATATGCATTACCGAAACGATTAATTAGTAAACATCATGTAACCAGAAGTCGAAAAAAATTGAATATGCCTTTCACCGTAGAGTCCAATGGGATCTCACCATTTTTGTTAAATTGTTCTCTGACCTTAATTCTGGTTGACCCCTGTTTTATTTAGGCGAATGACACACGATGATATACAATCTTTTTTTAGAATCATCCGACTCAGAGACACCTTTCATCGATGAGGTCCAACTATCTCGGGATTTAATTTCACCTGTGCCTTTATGGCCGCTATAAAAAACGGATGGGCCTATTTTGTATTGCTGACGCTTGCAATCAAACGTATATACATAAACCCTTGAGGTAGGGTAATCAGTATTGTGCTCGACTGCCAGTACCTGATACAGACCATTTTTAATTTTTTTAATAGAATTTTTATCATAAAAATACGGAAGAGGATCATCTACATAGTGGACCCATTTATTCGCAAACGCTGATGTTGAGAAAGCAAGTCCGATTATTATAATTAGTATGTTGATTTTCATTTATTATCTCCTTTCAAAATATAACATTTCGATCAAATGCTAAGGTATCCCGTGTATGAGTCTATTGAACCTTCAAGATTTAATAGTAGTTCCTTCTTAACCCAAATCCAGCACCGGCATCTGGCAACGTTCAAGTTGCTCACGAAAGGTAATCATCTGTTCTTCCCAGTAACGCGGTGTGTTAAACCATGGAAAGTTTTGTGGAAACGCGGGGTCATCCCATCGTCGTGCTAACCAGCCGCAGTAATAAACCAGTCGTAATGCGCGTAAGGCTTCAATGATTGCCAGCTCGCTGCGATCGAACTCGCAAAACATTTCATAACCTTCGAGCACGTGATTAAATTGCGTCGTCATTTCATGTTGTTCGCCTGAAAGTAACATCCACAGATCCTGCATTGCGGGTCCCTTCACGCAGTCGTCCAGATCGACAAAATGAAAATGCTCGCCGGTGCTCAAGATATTTCCGGGATGAAAATCGCCATGAATTCGTAGCGTAAAGGGTTGCACCGCTTCGATCATATTCTGCGCCTGATCTAATAAACTTTGTGCGGCCAGGCTGAAGTTGTGTCTGCTCTCGGATGGAACAAAGTCATTTTCAAGAATGTAATCCAGCGAGGCCTGACCATAGGTCGCTACAGTAATGGTCTGACGATGTTCAAACCGCGCGGTGCGGCCGATGGCGTGGATGCGGCCAATCAAACGGCCAAGCTGTTCCAGTATCTGCGGGTCACTGAGTTCCGGCCAACGCCCGCCACGGCGTGGATAGAGGGAAAATCGATAGCCCTCATGTTCAAACAGGCTGGAGCCGTCGCGGATTATTGGCGGGATGATGGGGATATCCTGTGCCTCGAGTTCAAACGCAAACTGGTGTTCTTCCAGAATCGCCTCATCGGTCCAGCGGCCTGGGCGATAAAACTTGGCGATAATAAAACCGCCTTCGCTCAATTCGATTTGATAGACCCGATTTTCATAACTATTGAGGGCCAGTAGACCGCCGCTCGGCTGCATGTCGGCCGATTCAATCGCAGTTAAGATTCGTTCCGGGGTCAGTTGCTGGTAGGGGGCTTGATGTTGTTGAGTAACCATAAATAATACGTGTTATTGCTCAGGGCTCGATGCCTGCATGTCCTTTATTATATGATACAGGGTATATTTCATCGCCTATGCCTGTCGATTAATCGCGGTCTGAGTCCGCTCCTACAAGACCAGGCTCAATAACCGCAGGGCACATTAAACGAAATGGGCTAAGTGAAAACCATTTAGGAGCTAGCACATTAGGCCCTGTTCCGAAACTGTGTCATATCCCAGCCTTCTCTCGGAAGGCGAAGGGGTGTATAAGGTGGTCACTATTTATAAACACCTGATTAACTAACCTGACGCACCATAACACGATATGAGGTCGAGAATGAGTAATCCTTTATTGTCTTTCAGCGGACTGCCTCCGTTTTCCAAAATTAAACCGGAGCATGTCGAACCGGCGATCGACCATTTACTGAAACACAATCGCGAGCTGGTTACGCAACTGGTGAGCATGACGGAAAAACCGAGCTGGAATAATTTCGTGCAGGTGCTGGAGGACGCCGATGATCAACTTAACCGCGCCTGGTCTCCGGTCAGCCATATGAACTCGGTAGTCAATTCCGATGCATTACGCGACGCCTATAATACCTGTTTACCGAAATTAAGTGACTACGGCACCGAGATGGGGCAGAACGAAGATTTATTCAAGGCCTACGATTCTATTAAAAATGATTCGACGCAGTTTGAAACATTATCGACCGCGCAGAAAAAAATAATCGACAACGCGTTGCTGGATTTTAAATTGTCCGGCTTTGACCTACCGAAAGACAAAAAACAACGCTTCAAAGATATTCAGCAACAGCTTTCACAACTCACTACAAAATTTGAAGAAAACGTGCTCGATGCTACCCGTGCCTGGAATAAACACATCACCAATGAAATGCTGTTAAAAGGTTTACCAGAATCCGCAATCGCGATGGCAAAACAAACCGCCGAACAAAAGGAACTGGATGGCTGGTTGTTCACGCTGGACTTTCCCTCTTACATTGCGGTGATGACCTATGCCGACGATCGTGAGTTCCGCTTCGAAATGTATCAGGCCTTCGTTACCCGGGCCTCTGATCAGGGACCCAACCAGGGTGAATTTGATAATTCTGAAATAATGGAAGAGATCATTGCCCTGCGCGACGAATCGGCCAAACTGCTTGGCTTTAATAATTACGCTGAACGTTCGTTAGCGCGCAAGATGGCTGAAAATCCACAACAGGTGATGACGTTTTTAAATAAACTGGCTGAAAAATCTCACAAGATTGCAAAAAAGGATTTTCAGGAACTAAAAGATTACGCATTTGAGCACCACCAACAAACTGAGATCGAGGCCTGGGATACAACGTATTACAGCGAAAAATTGCGCGAACATAAATATTCGATTAATCAGGAAACCTTAAAACCTTATTTCCCGGAAACCAAAGTCATTCCCGGTATGTTCGAGGTGGTGAAACGTCTTTATGGTATCGAGATTACCCAACTTGATGGCATCGACTGCTGGCATAAGGACGTCAGTTTTTATCAAATCAAAGATCAATCCGGGCAGGTACGTGGACAATTTTATCTGGATCTCTATGCCCGTGAGTACAAACGCGGGGGCGCCTGGATGGACGACTGCATGGGGCGCAACATCAATACCACGGGCGACACACAAATTCCGGTTGCTTACTTAACCTGTAATTTATCATCCCCCATTGGTGATCAGCCCGCGCTGTTTACCCACAGCGAAGTTACCACCCTGTTTCATGAGTTCGGCCATGGCCTGCATCACATGTTGACCAAAATAGATTACATCGGCGTATCCGGCATCAATGGTGTGGCCTGGGACGCGGTGGAACTTCCCAGTCAGTTTATGGAAAACTGGTGCTGGGAAAAGGAGGCCTTAAACCTGATTACCGGCCATTTTGAGACCGGGGAGACACTCCCGGACGAACTATTTGCTAAGATGCATGCGGCTAAAAACTTCCAGTCTGGACTGCAGATGGTCAGGCAGCTCGAGTTTGGTCTGTTTGATATCAAGATGCATGCACAATACCAGAGTAAACTAGGCGCACGTATCCAGGAAACCCTGGACGAAGTTAGAGCAAAGGTAGCCGTAGTAAAAACAGCTGAATTTAATCGCTTTCAGCACGGCTTTACGCATATCTTTGCAGGCGGCTATGCGGCCGGTTACTATAGCTACATGTGGGCCGAGGTATTATCGGCCGATGCCTTTGCAAAGTTTGAAGAAAACGGTATTTTCGATCAACAGACCGGCAACGAATTTTTGCACAACATCCTTGAGAAAGGCGGCAGCCAGGAGCCGATGGAATTGTTTATTGCCTTTCGCGGACGGGAACCTGAAATTGACGCCTTATTACGACACAGTGGGATAGCAGCTTAAAATAATGAAAAACATTTTTATTAACAGCTCAATTTTATTTTTATTATTGGCTTCAGCCGTGCAAGCGGAAACATTGTATGTGACTGATCGAATCTTGCTTGGCATGCACCAGCAGGCTAATGAAAACAGTCCGATCATTAAAACCATTACCAGCGGAACCGCGATCACCGTGTTACAACGTGATGAAAATTTTATAAAAATAAAATTAACCGATGGCACCGAAGGCTGGGTAAGTAAAAACTATCTTAAAAAAGAAAAACCGGCCATCGCTGAGCTTGCCACAATAAATACAAAGTTACAAAACGCACAACAGCGTAATAAAAAACTGGCCGATGAGCTGGCCAGCAAAGAACGTGAAATTCAAATTCGTCGTGATGAACTATCCAATGCTAAATCATCTATCAAAGATCTAAAGAATGCCCTTACAGAGACCGGTAGTCCAGTTGCACCTATTGGCAATCCAGAAGATCTCAGTAAGGCACAGGCAACAATAACAACGCTTGAAGAAAAGATTACTCAACTGGAGCAGGAAAAAACCGAGGTTGCCAGCACGTCCGGTAGCGATGCGGTAATCCAGCTAGAAAAGCTGCAAAATCAAAATAAAGATTTTCAGGTTCGCATCGAGGCCGCACTGGCCAATCTAAAAGGTGAGACCGTACCGAGCGCAGAAGAACTGGCGGCCATTCGACCCTCGTTTCCGTTTTGGTACTGGTTGTTACTGGTGGCGTTATTGATTGCCGGTATCGCTGCGGGCGTAATTGGAATGGATATCTTGCATCGTAAAAAACACGGTGGCTTCCGTATATAGTTAATAGCCCGTTATACTAAAGTGCATAAAATCTTTTTGCCGACCTTTAATCTCACCACCCCATTTAAAACCAATACGTTTTAACTGGCGAACGATCAGGCCGTTGGCTTTTAAGCTACGTGGGTCTTTTCCCGGTTGCCATTTTCCACCCCGTAATAATCTGCATTGATCGCCAAAGCGAAAACACCGGGTATACAAACCATTAGATTGCGGATTGATATCCAGGGCAATGCCAAATGAGTGATTGCTAAATCCGGTCCGATTGCCGTGCGCATCAAGCTTGCCGCGCGTCTGCCCAACACGATAACCAATCACTTCTTTTATGAGCTGACCCTGATTTAATAATTCGCTTAATGTTGATTTCACACGCAGAGCAAGCTGTCGACACATTAAAAATGGCTTTATGCCAGGCAGCTTTATGGCCACCTGATCTTCTTTACACACACTGCAACCTGTTTGCACGTCGATCTCTTTTACTGTCAACTGCGGATAGGATTTACGCACGGTTCGATACAACACCGCTTTTTTTAAATTTACATTCCAGCTCCAGGTCGAATACGTGCATGTTTGCGCACGCAGCGTTGATGCCATCGACATCAAACCCAGCAGGCTGATCAGAAGCAGAATATATTTTCCAAAACACATCACCATCCCGTTATTTTCCGCTAAAATGCCCAACTATGAAATATAAAGACTTACGCGACTTTATCGATTTACTGGAAAAACGCGGCCAGCTAAAACGCATCCAGCAGGAAATCGATCCCAATCTTGAGATGACCGAGATCTGTGATCGCACCTTACGCGCAGGCGGCCCGGCTATCCTGTTCGAAAACCCAAAAGGCTCGAACATCCCCGTTTTGGCCAACCTGTTTGGCACCCCCGAGCGCGTAGCGCTGGGCATGGGCGAAGAATCGGTCGAGGCCTTACGCGAAGTCGGCAAATTGCTGGCCATGCTCAAGGAACCGGATCCCCCCAAAGGCATGAAAGACGCCTGGGATAAGCTGCCCATCTTTAAACAGGTTCTGAACATGTCGCCGAAAGTGGTGAAAAAGGCCGCCTGTCAGCAGCACGTTATCGAGGGGGAGGATGTCGACCTCAGTAAATTACCGATCCAGACCTGTTGGCCAGGTGATGCCGGCCCACTGATTACCTGGGCGCTTGTTGTGACCCGCGGCCCCAACAAGCCCCGGCAAAATCTGGGCATCTATCGTCAACAGGTTATTGGCAAAAATAAGGTCATTATGCGCTGGCTGGCCCACCGTGGTGGCGCTTTAGACTTTAAAGAATGGTGTGAAGCCCACCCTGGTGAGGGTTTTCCGGTGAGTGTTGCCCTTGGGGCGGATCCAGCCACCATTTTAGGTGCCGTCACCCCGGTGCCCGATTCCCTTTCCGAATATGCCTTTGCCGGTTTGCTACGTGGCGATAAAACCGAGGTCGTCCAGTGTATCGGCAACGATCTGCAGGTACCGGCCTCGGCCGAGTTTGTGCTGGAAGGGGTTATCCAGCCTGAAGAAATTGCCGATGAAGGGCCGTTTGGTGACCACACTGGATATTATAATGAGGTCGAATCGTTTCCCGTCTTCACCATTGAGCGTATCACCCACCGCACGCAACCTATTTACCATTCCACCTACACCGGTCGCCCCCCTGATGAGCCTGCCGTACTGGGTGTGGCACTAAATGAAGTGTTTGTGCCTATTTTACAAAAGCAGTTCCCAGAAATTACCGATTTCTATTTACCACCCGAAGGCTGCTCCTATCGAATGGCCGTGGTCAGCATGAAAAAACAATATCCCGGCCATGCCAAGCGGGTGATGTTCGGCGTATGGTCTTTCTTACGCCAGTTTATGTACACCAAATTTGTGATTGTCACCGACGATGACGTCAATGTACGTGACTGGAATGATGTCATCTGGGCCATGACCACGCGCATGGATCCGGCCCG
>QILH01000235.1 GCA_003233255.1 Gammaproteobacteria bacterium
GGTAACCAGCGGGCTAGTTTCTGTTCTGGTTATGGCGTTATACATTCATGATGATCGCACACGAACAATGTACTCAGATTCAAACTGGTTGTGGTTAACGATTCCAGCCTTGTTATATTGGATTAGCCGCCTTTGGTTGCTGGCGCATCGTAAGCTGTTAACGGAAGATCCGATTCGCTTTGCCATTAAAGACAAAGAGAGTTACCTGATACTTTGTGTCCTTCTATTTAGTGTTTATATGGCGCTATGAAAACCAGTTTCTATACAAGCTGGGGAAACAGAGGGGCTGTCCCACACTTTGCAACAATACCGGCTAATATGACTCAGGCTCACGTTATTTTTGAGTATGATTCAAGTATCGTTTATGGTCAGGGACGCAGTTACGGTGATGTCTGTCTTAATACGAATGGCGGGTTAATCGATAGCCGATATTTAGATCGATTGCTAGAGTATCATGAAGGCGCGCGCCTTATTACTTGTCAGTCGGGGGTCGTGTTAAAAAATTTAATTACCTTTCTTGAGACGAAAAAAATGTTTATTCCAGTATCACCGGGCACGGCGAACGTGACGGTTGGTGGTATGGTGGCCAATGATGTTCATGGAAAAAATCATCATCGCGTCGGCAGTTTCGGTAACCATATTCAAAGCCTCACGCTTTTAAAAGGTGATGGCAGTATCGAGGAATGTTCTGAGAACATCAATAACGAACTTTTTCGAGCGACGATTGGAGGTTTGGGGTTAACTGGAATGATCTTAACGGTAACCTTAAAATTAAAATCGGTAGAAAACAACTGTATTGCGATTAAATCGTTCAAAACTAAAAATATTGAACACATACTGGCATTATTTGATGAGACGGATGATGAATACGAATACACGGTCGCGTGGCTAGATATGTATTCTAGCCCGCAAAAAGGCATTTTCAATTGCGGTAATCATGCAAACGGTGACATCGACTGCGCTGCTCCTGTAAAATCGAAAACGGTTCCTGTTAATGCACCCAACTGGTTGTTAAACGGAGTTTCCAGTAAACTGTTTAATAAACTTTATTATTCTAAAGCGAGTCTGTTTGAGCGCGAAGTAACGTCGTATCAGTCGTTCTTTTATCCACTAGATGGAGTTGAGTTCTGGAATCGATTATATGGTCGGCGTGGTTTTTATCAGTATCAATTTGTAGTACCTTATGGGTCATTTCTAACTGTTTATATGGACATCTTAAAATTTATTAAAAAGTTTAATCAGCCAAGCTATCTGGCCGTACTAAAAAAATTTGGTGACATCAAATCCATTGGTATGCTTTCATTCCCTCGAGCTGGATATACCCTGGCGATGGACTTTCCAGATAAAGGTAGAGCTACTCTAAAAATGTTTGAAGCCTTCGATAAATTGGTTATGGATGCGGGTGGAGCGGTTTATCCTGCTAAAGATGCGCGCATGAATCGTAACGTTTTTTTGCAATCTTTCCCTGCTGTAACGGAGTTCATTAAGCACAAAGATGAACGGTTTTGTTCGGATTTCTGGCGCAGGGTGAATATCGATGGCTAAGATCTTAATCCTGGGGGCAACTTCAGCCATAGCAGAGCAATTGGCTCGATTATACGCTCAGGCTGATAATGAGATGTTGCTGGTTGCCAGAAATTCTAAGGCGCTTGATGAGGTATGTCGAGATCTTGAAGTGCGTGGTACAGGTAAAGTAAGTTCGCGATCACATGATTTTAATGCGATTGAGAAAGCCCAGGAATTTATTAAGCAATGCTATGAAATATTAGGGTCGATTGACATTGTCCTGTTCGCATTTGGAACATTGCCCGATCAAACCCGAAGCAACCAGGATACAACGCTGATGCATAAGGAAATCTTGTTAAACTATAATGCGATTGTCGTCCTGTTAAATGAGTTGGGTATGAAGTTTGAGAAACAACAAAGCGGCACTATCGCCGTTCTCGGTTCGGTCGCGGGCGATCGTGGCCGCCAGAGTAACTATATATACGGTAGCGCGAAAGGCGGCTTGTCGATATTTATGCAGGGTCTGAGAAATCGGTTAGCACGGCATGATGTGCAGGTGTTGACGATCAAGCCGGGTTTTGTTGATACACCAATGACAAAATCGTTTAAAAAGGGGCCATTGTGGGTTGGGCCGGACAAGATAGCACAGGACATAAAGCGAGCCATCGATAAGCGGAAAGATGTATTATACACGCCCTGGTATTGGTGGTGGATTATGCTGGTTATTCGTTCCATCCCGGAAAGAATTTTTAAAAAATTGAAGTTATAAGGCTAATACATGCAACGGATAATTATACCCGGAGGGGCAGGGTTAGTTGGACAGAACCTGATTATTAAATTAAAGGCGTCAGGGTTTAGCGATATTATTGCGATAGATAAACATCCTACCAACACATTAACGCTAAAGAAACTGCATCCTGACATCAAGGTTTATCATTCCGACCTGGTTACGGATACCGATTGGCATGAGTCAATCAATGATGAATCAATTATTATTATGTCACAGGCTCAAATTGGCTCGAAAAAATCGGACGACTTTGTTAAAAACAATATTGCTTCAACTGAGAATGTGCTGGCTCAGGCGAAATTAAAAAACGTAAACTATATAGTGCATGTGAGTTCGTCGGTGGTTGAATCCGTTGCGGATGACGATTATACGAAGACCAAAAAGCAACAGGAACAAATGGTGGCTGAGTCAGGAATACCCCACGTGGTGTTGAGGCCCACCTTGATGTTTGGCTGGTTTGATCGAAAACATCTGGGCTGGTTATCACGCTTCATGAAAAGGATTCCTGTTTTCCCAATTCCTGGAAATGGTAAGTATATGCGCCAGCCTCTTTACGTGTCCGATTTCTGTAATGTTATCATCGCATCAATTAATTCCAGGCCTCAAAATCTTACCTACAATATTACCGGTCATGAAAATGTGGATTACATCGACATGATTCGTGAGATCAGAAAAGCAACAAAGGCTAAAAGCTGGATCGTGAAAATACCATATGGTTTGTTCTGGTTATTGCTAAGAACGTATGCCATTTTTTCCAGTGAGCCACCTTTTACTGTTGAGCAATTAAAGGCCCTTATCGCCAGCGATGAATTCGAGGTGATACCATGGTGGGAAATATTCGATGTCAAGGTGACGAAATTTAAAGATGCCATTGATGAAACCTTTAATGATCCAACCTATTCCCATGTGGTTTTAGATTTTTAAAATGAAAAAGATAGCGGTAATCGGAGCTGGACCAATGGGTCTGGCGTGCGCGCATGAATTGCTCAAGTCAGGACATTCGGTCGACATCTATGAGGCGGATGATCGGGTAGGCGGGATGACGGCGCACTTTGATTTTAATGGGCTTAGTATAGAGCGCTATTATCATTTCATCTGTATGCCGGATCAACCCATGTTCGATGTATTGGAAGAACTTGATATTGCAGACAAACTTCATTGGCGTGCAACTAAAATGGGATATTACTACAACGGTAAATTATATGAGTGGGGTAATCCCTTTGCGTTACTAAAATTTAAGCCGTTATCATTGATTGATCGCTTACGTTACGGCCTTCATATGTTTTATTGCACCAGGATCAAAGATGGGTCGAGCCTTGACTCTCAGGAAGCCAGTGACTGGATAAAAAAATGGGTTGGCCAACGTGTTTATGATGTGCTGTGGAAAAAATTGTTTTTATTAAAGTTTCATAAGTTTACGGGCAATCTTTCGGCCTCCTGGATCTGGGCGCGAATTCGTCGGGTTGGTACATCGCGAAAAAATCTGTTTACAGAGCAGATGGGATATCTGGATGGGGGTTCAGAAACCTTATTGAACGCCTACGAAAAAGGAATTATTGAAAAAGGTGGAACGATTCATTTATCGACTAAAGTAAAAAAAATTGAGATATCCGGGGAACAGGTGAAAGGATTGGTGACCGAGTCTGGAAATGAAAACCAGTATGATCAAGTGATCAGCACCATTCCGTTACCCTTTGTTCCTGATATGATTAGCGATTTGCCAGTATATGTTTCACGCGCCTATAAGAGCATTGATAACATCGGTGTGGTTTGTGTTATTTTAAAACTTAAAAAATCCGTTACCGAGAATTTCTGGTTGAACATCAATGATGAACGATTAGATGTGCCAGGGCTAATTGAATATTCAAACTTAAGAGGGTTGGATGTTAACGTCGTTTACGTGCCGTTTTATCTTCCGCGTGATAATGCGAAGTTTAAGCGTACAGATCAGGATTTTATCACCGAGGCCAAAAATATAATTAAAACCGTCAATCCATCGGTAAAAGATGATGATATTCTTGATATTCATGCATCACGTTATGGATACGCACAGCCGATTTGTCCGCCAGCATTCAAAACTACATTACCGCCGATGACCGGCATCATTGATGGGCTGATTATTGCCGATACGTCTTACTATTATCCTGAAGACCGCTCGATTTCTGAGAGTGTGAATCTTGGCAAGTCTCTGGCCAAATTCGTGCAATAACCTGTATGATACGTAAGCATTTTTTAACGCCACAATTTGCCAGATTCTTGCTGGTTGGGGGTATTGCTGCTGCAGTCAATTTTGGCGTTCGAATCCTGTTAAGCACATTTATGTCTTATGGTTGGGCCGTTTTTGTTGCGTATTTATTTGGCATGACGACGGCCTACTTTTTGTCTAGAATATGGGTTTTCGAGCAGTCTGGGCGAAGTATCGCCGAGGAAGCCTGGTATTTCACTTTTGTTAATATAATTGCGGTGATACAGGTATGGTTTATAAGTGTCTTTTTGGCTGAATATCTTTTTCCACGTATTGAGATTAAAAATTATAGTGAAGAAATAGCGCACTTTATTGGTTTGCTGGTACCTGTTTTTACGAGTTTCATTGGTCATAAATACATATCATTTAAGAAGAAAGTTTAATAATTATGAAAGTTACAATTTTTGGTACGGGTTATGTCGGTTTGGTGACGGGGACATGTTTAGCCGAAGTAGGCAATGATGTGCTGTGCATTGATATTGATGAAAAGAAAATAGAAATGTTAAATAATGGTCAGATACCTATTTATGAGCCTGGCCTGGAATCATTGGTTTTGCGTAATAAGGAACAAGGCAGGTTAACTTTTTCCACCGATATAAAAGCCGGAGTAGATCACGGTTTGTTCCAGTTTATTGCCGTCGGAACCCCGCCAGATGAAGATGGTTCTGCCGATCTACAGTACGTTTTAAGTGTTGCTAAAAGCATTGGTGAACACATGAATGACTATCGAGTGATTATCGATAAATCTACTGTTCCGGTCGGGACAAGTGATAAGGTTTCACAGGCGATTAGCGGAGCCTTGTCTGTAAGAAAAGAGTCTATCGATTTTGATGTTATCTCAAATCCTGAATTCTTGAAAGAAGGCGCTGCAATTGACGATTTCATGAAACCGGATCGAATCATAATAGGGACAGATAATGTTAGAACAGCCGAGTTACTTAAAGCACTTTATGCACCGTTTAATCGTAGCCATGATCGATTGATTACTATGGACATTCGTTCCGCAGAGCTAACCAAATATGCGGCGAATGCCATGTTAGCCACCAAGATCAGCTTTATGAATGAATTGTCAAATATTGCGGAACTCACCGGTGCTGATATCGAAAATGTCAGGATAGGTATAGGTTCCGACCCGCGCATTGGTTACCATTTTATTTATCCAGGCGCAGGTTACGGCGGGTCGTGCTTCCCAAAAGATGTGCAGGCGCTGGAGAAGACGGCGGGAGAATATGGTTATACTACCGATCTGCTTAAAAGTGTTGAGAAGGTTAATTTTAAACAAAAAGAAGTTATCTTTAATAAAATAAACAAATACTTTAATCAAAATTTAAAAGATAAAACAATAGCCTTATGGGGATTGTCTTTCAAACCTAACACCGATGACATGCGTGCCGCGTCTAGTCGAGTATTAATGGAAAAATTATGGCAAGCTGGGTGTATGGTAAGAGCTTACGATCCTCAGGCCATGGACGAAACGAGTCGTATCTATGGAAAAAATGATTTTCTGGTTTTGTGTGATAGTCCTGAGCAAGCACTTGAATCCGCCGATGTTTTAGTTGTGTTAACTGAATGGAGCATGTTTCGCAGTCCGGATTTTGATAAAATCAAATCGACTTTAAAGGAACCGGTTATCTTCGATGGCAGAAATATTTATGATCCCGCTTTAATGAAAGAGCTTGGTATTACGTATTATTCAATTGGACGAAATCCTGTTGTAAATTAAACATGACTAGGAACTATAGATGAAGAAAATTAGAAAAGCCGTCTTTCCCGTGGCAGGAATGGGAACCCGATTTCTGCCTGCAACCAAAGCGAGCCCCAAAGAGATGTTGCCCGTAGTGGATAAACCCTTGATTCAATATGCCGTTGAAGAGGCCGTTGAGGCTGGCATCGATCAAATGATATTTATTACCGGCCGCAGTAAACGAGCGATAGCCGATCACTTTGACAAGGCTTATGAACTGGAACATGAACTTGAGGCAAAGCAAAAAACCAAACTACTTAAGATCGTGCGCAGCATTGTGCCGGACTACGTTTCATGTATTTACTTACGTCAGGCAGAAGCGCTTGGTTTAGGGCATGCGGTTAATTGTGCTTTGCCGGTTGTCGGTAATGAAGCTTTTGCAATTATACTGGCAGATGATTTGATCGACGGTGAAAATAAACCGTGTTTATCACAAATGGTTGAGCTCTATGAAGAACGAGGGCAGAGTGTGTTGGGGGTTGAGCGGGTACCTCAGGAAGATACAAATAAGTATGGGGTCGTAAAAGCAACTAACCTGACTAAGAATGTTTTTAAAATAGAAGAAATTGTCGAAAAACCCGAGCCAGACAAAGCACCTTCAAATTTAGCCGTAGTTGGGCGTTACATCCTGACCCCGAAAATCTTCGATATGTTAAAAACAACCGGCAAGGGCGCGGGTGGTGAAATTCAGTTAACGGATGCCATCGCGGCATTGCTGAAACAGGAACAAGTTCTGGCCTACGAGTTTAGTGGTAAGCGATACGACTGTGGAAGTAAATTGGGCTATCTGGAAGCGACCGTAGAATATGGTTTAAAACACGAAGAGCTAAGTCAGGATTTCAGAACATATTTACAGGGACTCACAGCGTCGTTGAATGATTGATATTTAACCTAAGGCTTCCACATATTGGCTCCCCAGCCCGGGCTCGACCACTTTCCATTTATGGAAAGTGGAACGTACACTGACGAAAAATAAAATCAGGAGGGTGCGTTTACCAGGCCTGGTTTGAGCCCCACCTGCCAGGCACGAAAAAGCCAGGTACGTTGCCGTACCTGGCTTTATGATGATGGCTCCCCAGCCCGGGCTCGAACCAGGGACCCAATGATTAACAGTCATTTGCTCTACCAACTGAGCTACTGGGGAATAAGGCCGGTATGGTACTCATGCCCTTGGGTCAGGTCAACTCGAGATCAGGATTTGTCCCCACATTTAATTGGCTTTCCATCGGCTCGGGTATCACTGAGCCGAATTCGACCTGATTTCCTTAAAATCAATGCCTTAGAGCGTTTTGGGGCCTTTGGATTACAGACGTAAAAGGTGCCATTGGTTCGCGTCAAGCCGGATGGTCGATAGGTGATGTAGTGTCTTGAGCCAAAGGCCCGGTATTCAATTTGGGTATTGCTGGAAACGGCTCGATTTACAAAAATAAGCCGCTCATCTTCAGTGCGATGACGGTTACGGTCGTCATCAGCAAACACGATCCAGCCTTGTGTCCATTTTCCGGTTCGAATACAGCTTTTGCCATCAGAGGATTTACAGATGACGGTTTGTTCTTTTTGATGAACGGCATTTGAGCGCGTTAAGTGTAAACTGGCGCGGAGGTTATTGACGTGGGTAGCCAGACGGTTTTGCTCAATTAAATTTGCCATGCTGGGAATGGCAAGTCCAAATAAGATTGAACCCGCCGCCATGGTGGTCAGTATTTCAAGCAGGGTAATACCGAAAGCAATTCCTTTTGGCATGATGTGCTCCTTGCATCGAGGTTAGTCCATTCGTGGAAGAATCATTCTTCATTGTCGGTGGGGAAATTAAAGAAGACATCCTTGTCTACCCCCCACATCCATGTTGGAGATAAGACTAAGGTAGATTGGATAGAGTGTCTGTCAGACGATGCCGCGACTTATCGTAGGAGTTTGCCTACAAATCCAGACATTCGGAGATGCGGTTTAGTGCCTCAGTTAGCACGTCTTCGCCAACGGCGAAGGAAAGTCGCATGTGGCCTGGGGCGCCAAAGGCGGAGCCGGGTACGAGTGCCACGCCGGCATGTTCGAGTAAATATTCGGCGAGCTGGATATCATCGTTAAATTTGCTGGATGAGTCGATTATCTGTTTAAAGTTTGGAAAACTGTAAAAGGTACCCATTGAGGGCAAACAGCTGATTTGATCCATATCCTGGAGACGATCTAATACCCGATCGTGGCGCTTTTTGAATTCCTGTAGTCGCTCCTGAATGTAACTTTGATCACCTGCTAATGCTTCAACGGCGGCGGCCTGCGAGATCGAGCTGGCGTTCGAGGTACTTTGCGACTGGATTTTTTTCATCCCGGCAATAAGATCGGCCGGGCCGCCGGCATAACCAATCCGCCAGCCGGTCATCGAATAGGCCTTGGAAACCCCATTCAGCACAATAGTGCGCTCATATAGATCCGGGCAGACGTTGACGATGTTGGCAAAGGGTTCATCGGTCCAGAGGATGTGCTCATACATATCGTCGGTGGCAATCAGGATGTCAGGGTGTTGCATCAGCACTTCAGCCAGCCCGGATAACTCGGCACGATTGTACGAGCGACCGGTTGGATTCGAGGGACTGTTCAGAACGACAAGACGAGTTTTACGGGTAATCGCCGCGTCGAGTTGCTCAGGAGTGATGCTAAAGCCATTTTTCATACTGCCATCGACGAAAACCGGCTCTCCACCGGCTAACAACACCATATCAGGATAGGAGACCCAATACGGAGCAGGAATAATCACTTCATCCCCCGCATTGAGCAGGGCCTGAGCAAGGTTAAAAAAGCTCTGTTTTCCGCCAGAGGAGACTAAAATCTGATTGGGCGCGTAACTCAAGTGATTCTCGCGATTAAATTTGTCGATGATGGCCGTTTTTAGCTCAGCCGTACCATCGACCGCGGTATACTTGGTCTTGCCTTGTTCAATCGCTGAAATCGCCGCCTGTTTTATGTTGTCGGGTGTGTCAAAATCCGGCTCGCCGGCCCCCAAACCAATGATATCCTTGCCCTCGGCGCGCAGGGCATTGGCGCGTGCGGTGACCGCAAGGGTGGGTGATGGTTTGACTCGTTTTAGGCGGTCAGCAAGTTTAATATCCAACGACAGACTCCTGAAGATGCGTTTTCAAAGGCGTGTAATATACTGGAAATAGATAGGTAACTGAACTAAATGAATAAAGCTTTTGAGCTGGTATCTGAATTCGAGCCGCAGGGTGATCAACCTGCCGCGATTAAGCAACTACAGGAAGGATTGCAAGCCGGAGAGGCTGGAATGACCCTGTTAGGGGTAACGGGATCAGGGAAAACCTACACAGTCGCCTCTGTTATCAACAATCTACAACGGCCGGCATTGATTCTGGCCCACAATAAAACCCTGGCCGCTCAGCTTTACGGCGAGATGCGGGAGTTTTTCCCCGATAACTCCGTCGAATACTTTGTTTCTTATTATGATTACTACCAGCCCGAGGCCTATGTGCCCTCGTCCGGTACATTCATCGAAAAAGATGCCTCAATCAACGAACATATTGAGCAAATGCGCCTGTCCGCCACCAAGGCCTTACTGGAAAGACATGACACAATTATAGTGGCCACGGTCTCGGCCATTTACGGTCTGGGCGATCCTCAATCCTATATGAGTATGTTATTACACGTGGTGCGCGGCGACATTATTGATCGGCGCGATATCCTTAGACGGCTGGTTGATATTCAGTATTCCCGTAACGATACCGAACTGCGTCGCGGCACCTACCGAGTACGGGGTGAGGTGATCGACATTTACCCGGCCGATTCCGAAAAGAATGCGGTACGCATTGAGCTGTTTGACGAGGAAGTTGAAAACATCAGCTACTTCGATCCATTAACGGGGGAAGTTTTACAACGGGTGCCCCGAGTCACCATTTACCCCAAAACCCATTACGTGACACCGCGAGAACGAATCTTGTCGGCTATTGATAAAATAAAAGAAGAGTTACGTGAACGACTCGCCCACCTGACCGAGAATAATAAACTGGTCGAGGCCCAACGCCTCAGTGAACGCACACAATATGATCTTGAGATGATGGTTGAGCTGGGCTATTGCTCCGGGATTGAAAACTATTCGCGCTATTTATCCGGGCGTGAGCCGGGCGAACCGCCACCGACCTTGATGGATTACCTGCCGGATGATGCTTTGCTTATCATTGATGAATCGCATGCCACCATTCCGCAGCTGGGTGCAATGTATAAAGGCGATCGGGCACGTAAAACAAACCTGGTTGACTATGGTTTTCGTCTGCCCTCGGCAATGGACAACCGACCGCTGCGATTTGACGAATTTGAAAAACTGGCCCCGCAAACGATTTATGTCTCGGCTACGCCGGGGAAATATGAAACGGAAAGCGGTAATACGGTGGTTGAGCAGGTGGTACGCCCAACGGGCTTGATCGATCCGATGATTGAGATACGGCCGGCCACGAGTCAGATTGACGACTTACTCTCGGAGATACGACCGCGAGCCGAGCAAGGTGAACGAGTCCTCGTGACGACACTGACCAAACGGATGGCAGAAGACTTAACCGATTATCTGAATGATCATGCGGTACGGGTGCGCTACATGCATTCGGATATTGATACCGTAGAACGGGTTGAGATCATACGTGATCTACGTCTGGGTGTATTTGATGTGCTGGTTGGGATTAATTTACTGCGTGAAGGGCTAGATATCCCCGAAGTCTCGCTGGTCGCGATACTTGACGCCGACAAGGAAGGCTTTTTGCGCTCGGATCGTTCACTGATTCAGACCATCGGACGAGCGGCTCGAAATGTGAAGGGGATCGCTATTCTTTATGCGGATAAGATAACGGGGTCAATGCAGAGAGCGATGGAAGAGACCGATCGACGCCGTGAAAAGCAGCTTGAATATAATAAGAAACACAACATCACCCCTAAAAGCATTACTAAAAAAGTGTCAGACATCATGGAAGGAGCGTATGGAGCGGTAAATGCGCGTAATCCTAAGGCTTATGGTCGGGTTGCTGAAGATATGGCGGATTATTCATCGCTATCTGGGCAGGAATTAGGCAAAAAAATAGTGCAACTGGAAGAACAGATGTATAACCATGCTCAAAATCTGGAGTTTGAAGAGGCGGCCAGGATGCGCGATGAAGTGTTGTTGTTGCAAAGACGACAGATGGATATCCTTGAAGCTTAATCAACAGCTTACCTTTACAATGTTCAACTGTTGAACTATCTTTTGTTCAAGGGTTGAACGGTAACAATTGTCAACTGATGGCTACATGTGTTGTGTCTAAATGGATACGGCATGGCGGTAGCGTCTTTAATTATAAGATATTAGATTGTTGGAAAATTTCAATACACCCAAACATAGAATCTATGCCGATAGAAACCAGACTCAAATGCCTGAAGATTTAATTCTCCTGAAAGAATCTATTGATGGT
>QILH01000068.1 GCA_003233255.1 Gammaproteobacteria bacterium
ACTCACCGTATAATGAAAGGCTTAAAGCATCAGATGAGCCTTTATCGAAAAATTAAACTCAATGAAAATAATTTATTGCGCGCGCAAAAAATTGCTAATCTTGGCAGCTGGGATTTTGATATTGGAGAAAATAAGTTTGAGTGGTCTGCAGAAGTGTATGACATGTTTGGTCTAAATAAAGACAAAAAAACGCCCTCCTTTAACGCATTTATTGAGGCCGCCCATCCTGATGATCGTGAATTTGTAAACAAAAGCTATATTGAATCGGTCAAGACAAAAACAAAATTCGATATTGAATATCGCCTGTTAGTTAACTTTAATAAGATAAAACACGTTCATGTACGCGGCGAAACAGCCTACGGAGAAAATGATGAACCGGTTTATTCGAATGGCACCATACATGATATTACGACACGCAAGCGACATGAAGAAAAGATTACTCACCAGGCGCACTTTGATTCATTAACAGATCTTCCGAATCGGTTTTTATCGATGGATAGATTGTCTCAGTTGCTAAATGATGCTAATCGCCATGGAGATAAAGTAGCGGTATTATTTTTAGACCTGGATAACTTTAAGACCATTAATGACACACTTGGCCATGAAGTTGGCGATAATTTTTTAATTAAGGCAGCCAAACGTTTGCGTGAAGTTATTAGAAGCGGAGATACCGTCGGACGTCTCGGCGGAGATGAATTCATAATTTTGCTAGGCGGGCTTAAGTCGGTAAGTGGAGCACAACCCGTTGCTGAAGGAATTCTTAGCGCCTTCAGAAAGGCTTTCGATATAGACGGGCGAAAATTAATGCTCACAACAAGCATCGGGATTTCAGTTTATCCGGATGATAGTGACATCCCTTCAGAACTCCTACGTAACGCCGATTCTGCTATGTACCACTCAAAAGATCTGGGTCGAAATATGTATTCCTACTTTACTGAGAGTATGAATAGCACTGTTTCAAGAAAGCTAGACCTTGAAGAGCAGCTCCATGGGGCGCTAAACCGAGGTGAATTCAGCGTGCTCTATCAGCCAAAGATTGATATCAGCACCAATAGAATTGTCGGTGCTGAGGCCCTGCTGCGCTGGCATAACCCTGTTTTAGGCAACGTATCGCCATCTGAATTCATTCCCATCGCCGAACAAACCGGGCTGATTGTTCAGCTTGGAATTTACGTCTTAAATGAAGCGCTTAAAAATACACGTCTGTGGAAGAGTATATATACTTATGAATTCAATATCGCAGTAAATATATCACCAGTACAATTTAGAGACCCAGGGCTTGTCCACAGTATAAAAACCGCAATCGATCTCTCTTATATCCCAGGTCATTGCCTTGAGCTTGAGATTACGGAAGGCGTCTTAATGAGCGGGCATTCATATGTAGATAAATCATTGACAAACTTAAATAGTTTGGGCGTAACTATTGCGATGGACGATTTTGGAACTGGATATTCATCGCTAAGTTATCTGCGCAAATATCCTTTTGGCATTATCAAGATAGACCGCGGTTTTGTAAGCGATATTACGAACGATCCTAAAGATCGCGAGCTTATAAATGCTACCATCGTAATGGCTCATGCTTTACATATAAAAGTTGTCGCTGAAGGTGTTGAAACAAAAGAACAGCTCAACTTTCTTAAAAAACTAAACTGTGATTATGCTCAGGGTTATTATTTCAATAAACCTATTTCTGCTGAACATATGCATTCCCTGTTAAAGGATTTTTCGTCATGACCAAACAAATATATTTTATCCTTTTTTTATTTATTCAGGGACTCCCTTTGCATGCCGCCGAAGAGAGAAAAAAATGTCTATTAGTAATGTCTTACCATCAGGGTTATGAATGGAATGATGGCATAGAAAAAGGAGTGGTTAGCACACTCTATAATATATGCGAGCTTAAAATTATATATATGGACACTAAAAGAAACCCATCAATCGAATTCGGGAAATTGGCAGCATTAAAGGCTAAATCAGTCATTGAAAAATACAAACCTGATGTGATTATAGCATCGGATGATAATGCCAGTTTGTACTTAATTGAGCCTTATTATAAAAATGGTACTATACCGGTTGTCTTTTGTGGAATAAATTGGTCGGCCAAAGAATATGGCTATCCTTACAATAATGCCACGGGCATGGTCGAAGTAGCACCAATCGTGCCGCTGTTAAAAATTGTTTTACTGTCACACCCTTATCTAAAAAAAGGGGTTTATCTATCGTCTGACGTGGTCTCGGAACATAAAGATTATAATCGATATAAGCGTGAATACCAAAAGCGTGGAGTAAATCTTACCCCCGTCTTTGTATCAACGTTGAAACAATGGAAAAAAGAATATAACAAAGCACAGGTCGCCGACTTTATTATTCTCAATAATTACTCTGGCATTAACGACTGGAACCAGAATGACGCCATTAAATTTGTCAAAAAGAATAGCAAGGTATTGACCATCACCAACTACCAATGGATGATGCCCTACAGCATGCTCGGCATGGTTAAAAGTGCGGAAGAACAAGGAAATTGGGCTGGGCAAGTGGCTAAATCGATAATTGAAGGAATTCCTGTCAACGAAATACCCATCACTATAAACAAAACCTGGAACCTGTTTGTGAATATTGAATTATTAGATAATGCGGGCATAAAACTAAGTAACCGCGTTCTGAGTCGGGCGTACAGAAAATGGTAACATGCGCCATGACGATATCAATGCAGGCGGATCCAGTTTAACTGCAGAAATAATCTGTAACATATATCCCCTCCAGCATTATCAGACCTGACAATTTTGTGCAGTATAGAGCCCCACTCTTACCCATCAATTAATATTCCCGTCGGGAATGTCTAAGGACGATAATTCAATGGTTATTTTTGTCAAAAAGCCGATACTCTAAGCAAGCGGACATTGAACAGTAAGATACTGTATGTCCATAGTAAATATTACGCCGATTGTATTCCTGCAAAGAAATATAAGTCCATTATCAAAATACGCATTTGGAGAAGAACAAGATGAGAACCATCGCCCATCGTTATCTTGATGAAATCGCTAAACCAACACACTCTGTGACAAAAGACTTATACCGCATGCAGCGATATCTGGTGACTAACCGTAATACATTCGCATTGGGAATAATTAGTATCGTATTATATACGCTGCTGTACTTCTATAGCGTCGATCTAACTCATATTGCCGAAGACACAAATCATGGACACAAAGCCCTGTTCTTTGTTCCTATAGTCACTGCGCTGATCTTTTCTTATGTGCACGGTAGTTTCACATCAAAATTTTGGGATATCATCGGGATTAAAGCGAAAAAGCCCTGACTACAGAATGTCAGCGCTGTTTTTCAATAGCCCGATTTTATACTGATTTTAAAATACCAGTCGAGCATTTATATAAGGGCCTTTGATCGCGACATCAACAATTTTATTTCCATCCGTATAGTCAATTATAAAACTACGGTACCCTACTTCGACGCCTAATAAAAAACTGGAATCCCAGCGTACATTCACAAAATAATCACTAAAACTATCACCGTTGTAACTAATATAACTTATATCACCCCCAATACTAAATCCAGCAGGAAGTGGTACCCCGACACTGCCGTATAACATTGGGATGGTTTCACTAAAACTACTGCTGGCATCATTACCCAGGCCATCACTGATGGATACCGTTCCATCAAATAGCTTTACATTTATACCCAGATCGAAATCAAAAACCGTATCAACTATCTCGTAGTACAAACCAATCTCATTGTGTGACAAATCCACGCTCGAAATGACGTCGGATGGGTCAGGAAAAGTAACTCCGTTCCATGTCTTGCCTCCGGTGATTGAACCGTTACCCGACAAATCTAAACTCGTGGTGCCAATACGAATGTTAGGAATAACCGGTACTGGGTGCTCAATGTATATGAACCCACTAAATACTTCGTCATCTTTCATACCGAAATCATCTTTCAGGTTGAAATTATCTGTCACTGAAGCTGAGTCACGAATGTCCCCCGTTGCTTCATAACTCCATATGCCACCGGAAATTCGCAAGCCTATTACATCGGCATGCGCCAGAGAAGTTAAGCCAAGTAAAATCAGGGTAAAATATACTCTCATAATGATATTCCGTTGGTTTATTGACGATTGTTTATTAATAGCAGAATCTATGCCAAATGAAATATGAATGCCACCAGAAATTACCAGGATGCGAACCCTGCCTCAAATAGAGGCGGTTTTTTATGCATATTGATAATATATGGCGACTTCAAGCTCATAGGAAATTCAGCACTAAAAATCACGGTTAATCTGAACGTGATTCTGCATATAACAACAGGTCGGAAAACACGATTAAGAGGCCCGTGAACTGGCCGGTATCGATTAATACTCACTGCGTTTGTTCATGTAACGGCTATATTATCACACCCCAATCGGCCTTTAGCTTACAGAAGACACTTTTATAGCTTATGTATTTTACGGTTATTATCATGTTATATTAACGCTTATGCTCGCAGTCCTTCCTGAGAAAAACACCCATTGGCGTGATTGGCATGTCCCTCTGGCTCATGATCAATTTAGCCTGAAACAGGTACTGGAAAGTGCTATGCACGATCAAGCCTCACAAAGCGACGTCCCCTTGATTGTGCAATTAATCGAAAATCCTAAATTTGATTTACCCTGGATAAATATTTTTAATGGTGCCGTTAATCTGGCAGATCACGACTGTATTCATGCGCTGCTTGGGCGAGGCTTTTTACCCAAAGATGAGGCGTTTGTCATTGGGTTTACCATGGGCAGTACCAATCGCACAAACACATTAGAGCAAAAATTATATGCCTGGGCATCGAAATATCTGTATCCTGGCCCATATAAATTTAGCGAAGAAGACACGCAGATATTCAAAGATGCGGTACATCTGGGTTATATTTCAGACTGTGTAGCTCTAAATACGGTGAATTATTCCCGTTACTTAAATGAACCGATCAAGGATATACGAGAAAAACTGGGCATTGAAACGGATTTGATCGAGTCGTATTTTCGAATAGAAAAAGGACGTTATCCCGATTCGATTGCCAGCCAGCGTTTATTATAATATAAGCTTACATTATTTTACACGCACGCATTAAGATAGTTACCGTTGATCAGCAAGATGAACATCTCGCTGCGGAAACGGTATCACTACTCCATTGTCCTTGAATTTCTTCCAAATCGATAGATTAATATCCGAACGCACGCTATTAATTCCATTCTGTGGGTCATTAACCCACACGCGCAGTTCCAAATTAATGCCATTGTCACCGAAACTTAGTAATCGTGTTGCTGCATCGGGTGTCGACAAGACACGGGGCATTTCATTTGCCGCATCAAGCATCAACTGCATCGCCACCTCTGGATCATTGTGGTAACTGATTTGGACAGGTATCTTTATACGAATATTTTTATCCGTATAACTCCAGTTAATGACTTCTGAAGTTACCAAATTTTCATTTGGAATGAGTCGCTCAACGCCATTTCGGTCACAAATAACTACATAACGGGCTCTCAGTTCTTTTACCCAACCAAAATTTTCGCCGACTGAAATAATGTCATTTGGTCTTATCGAGCGATCAAATAACAAAATAAATCCGCTAATAAAGTTGCTGGCAATACGTTGCAACCCAAACCCTATTCCAACCCCTAATGCTCCACCGAGCACCGTCAAGGTAGTAAGATCAAAGCCGATGACGTCCAAAGCAACTAAAAATGCCAGGATCAAAATAACAACACGAATGGTTTTGGCTATTCCTAACTGTAGATAACCGGGAAGATGTCTGGTTTTGGCAAGTTTCTTTTCAATTACATTTGAGAACCACAATGCCAGCAAGACAAATATAACAACGGAGCCAAATACTTTTATAACATTTAACAGCGTTATTTTATTTTGACCGAAGTTGATGGCAACTTTGTCCAGAATTAAGATTACATCTGGCAACCAACCCAACAAATGAAACGAAAAAGTTGACCAAACTAAAATGACAAATACATTTTCCCAGGTTTTCAAAAATGGTGTGTTTGGAAAAACCTTATGCAGGATATACAATGAGAGCCGAATCACAGCAAGCGACATAGCCAGAGGTACGGCTAAATTTAATAACTTGTTTGCAAGATTAAAATGCTCGAGCAAGGAACGTGCTATCAGAAATAGAATCAAAGCCAGCAGTGGCGCATAGACACGTTGTACTGCATTTAATGATATACGCTTAATTTGTCTTCCTGATGCCGATAATTTTGAATTTATATGTTTAGTAACATAAAGGTGAGTAAGCCAAACTAAAATTATAATCGATAGCGTGATGCCCACCTGCCACCAGGTTGCTGAATTTGACAGCTCAATTGACAACCAGTCGAGTATTTTCTTGATATCCATAGAATCCCTGAATTAATTACGTCTACATAAACCTATTCTACGACGACTCTGAATCGAGTCACAACATGGTTAATTAGTGACCGCTCAAAACCAGACATCCAAATTTATTAATAGAATTTAATCTTGTTAGATTTGTTCTTGCTGTTAAACTAGCTGCATAAATGTAATAGTTACAACAGCTTACTTAACTTCTCTCTATAAGAGGCAATGATGTTTCAAACCACCACTTTTTTCGCTCTGTTAATGAGTCTGTTGGCCCTAACTCAGTCTGCCTTTTCAAAAGAAGCCAAAATGTCATTAAAACCGGTTGAAAAACCAAAATGGGAACTCGGAGTTGGCCTGGGCGGATTAAGTCTCCCCCATTATCGAGGCTCAGATCAACGGGATGAATATTTCGCACCATTACCGTATATCCGATTTAATGGCGATAGATTAAAAGTTGATCGTGAAGGAGGACGGTATTATTTTCATAATGATCCCGTATTTAAAATAGATTTAAGCGCTGCATTCTCATTTCCTGTTGATAGTGAAAACAATAATGCTCGTCAAAGCATGCCCGATCTGGATGCATTGTTAGAGGTGGGGCCAAGGTTTCACTGGTTTATTTATGAAAGCAATGATCACCGTCTTCGTTTCCGATTCGGTGCCCCTGTGCGTATGGCAATTAATTTATCCAATGCTGAAAACGAAGGCTGGATTTTTGCTCCTTATTTTCAGGTCAGATATTTTTCAATAATGGAAACGGCTTTTTCAGTTGGCCCAATGTGGGCATCAGAAAAATACCACGACTTTTTTTACCAGGTGGACAGCCAATTCGCAACTTCAGATCGCTCCGCTTACGATGCTAAAGGCGGTTACAGTGGTTTTCGATTCACATTAACCAATAGTCATCGACTAAGTAAACATTATTGGTGGGGCGGTTTTCTTCGATATGACTCGCTATCTGGCACAACTTTTGAGGACAGCCCGTTAGTAAAACAAACCGATGCATTTATGATGGGGCTGGTCTTATCTTATATTTTCAATCCAGTAAAAGAATACTACCATTCACCGGTATTTAATTGACAAAGATCATACTAAATCAACAAAGAGAGATAAACTGGATTAATAGGTTTTTATTCTGATACTTTAATGATCTATGCTATGTTTTTGAATTTACAGATTTTTCTGATTACAATAATACTTCCTTCTACCCTACCTTATTCAACAAATAAAAAATATTAATTAGCGTCACAGTGCGCAGCGAGTACTCTTTAAACATAAAGAGATAATTACTATTCGCGAGGGATATAGTATGGCTATAGAGTTAAATCCAATTGTGCGCGCCTGGTATC
This sequence comes from Gammaproteobacteria bacterium, assembly GCA_003233255.1. Lineage (GTDB taxonomy): Bacteria > Pseudomonadota > Gammaproteobacteria > UBA6429 > Thiohalophilaceae > SZUA-24. The sequence continues at coordinate 7,730 of QILH01000068.1, forward strand.
GAGACAGGGAAACCGAAAGAGTTTTTGAAATTGTTGCTCTGGATGAAGATGATAAAACCATTGAAATACAATATTTTGAAGGCGAAATTGAAGAGTTAGAATTTGATACCTGGTACGACTTGAATCTGGATACGATCGCAGCACCAGAAGACTGGTCGGGTCCCTATGATGATCTGGTTCCCGATGATTTTGGTGATACCGAAGAACCAACTCATCCAGAAACGTGGGCAAGTCCGTTAGATGATATTGACAGCGATGCAGCCTTTGACTACGGAGACTAGTGTTCCCCTTTAGTTCGCAATAAGCCCGCTAAACGGTTGCCTTGTTTTTGTGGGCCACCTCGAGGGAATATACGGTGCAGGTATGTACTGGCACCACGATCTGCATTCCATTCTATCTTAAAGTATTTAACCATTTTTCGGACTTCACACTGGACGCCATGTTTTTCATAATAATCGCGCAAAAAATATACCACTTGCCAGTGTTCTTCCGTTAACTCCAGCTGCTCTCTTTCTGCCTGTGCGATAACAAACGCATCCGTCCAGTCATCCATATTAACGATGTAACCTTCACTGTCAGTTAATATAATTTTATCATCAACCTTAAGTTCTTTTGTTTGCATATTTGGATACATTTTTAAATACCTAAAAATATTTAGTGATTGTCGGGTAATACACCGGTTTGAGGCATATCCGCTAACCCAGTCTCACGAGCATGTTCTTCAAACCCTTTATTTCGCCAGAAAAATGCTCCCGGCATAGTTGTAGGGATAACAAGCACATAGAATAGTGCCCGACCAATGATGGTAGACGTTATAGTGATTAGGGCGAGCAATATGGCCGATACAACTAACATATTGCCATTCAGGGAAAATTGATAACTTAGGTAGATAATAACAATACTGGCCATAATCAAAATATTACGTAATAAATAACTTTTGCCATATTTAGTTTTTTGTTCGAAATGTGATAGAACACCTTCGTGTTCAGCATGTTTCATTGCGTAGGCATGAGCAAGTAACCCGATTCCTTCCAGCACTACTCCAAAGACAATAACCACCATTAGATTCTGAATAACGGTTGATGCCAATGTCATATCAAGTGTCAGCAGAGACGCCAGTAATACAAGCAGCCCTCCTAAACTCATTGAATTACCAATGAAACTGGTCGCAGTTTGCCAGTGATCCCAAAACGGTCTCGCTGGGATACGATAGAGTTTGTACATGTAATATGTACCGATAATTGCTCCTACAACTGCTACAATAGCCGATGCTCCAGCCATAAATTGCGTAAAGAGATTGTCAAAAAAACCAAAAAATATATAACCACTCATGCCTGCGAAAAATAATGAGACACCTGCAATTTCACGACTAACCGGTGAATACCTAAGATTATAAAAACCTCGATAGAATCGTTCTGGACGCCCCAAATGTAAATTTAATTTAAGCATACCGAAACTCATTAAAATAAAACAGGCAATTAATACTGGGTAGCGCACCTGCTCGGAAATAATTGAAATAGTATTTCCGCTGATATATTGGCTGTACAAAAAGATCAGGAAGGCACCAATTACTGCCTGCGTACTTAGAGTGAAGGCAATATGAGCATTTTCATGTGACGATAACAATTTTTTAAGGTTCCAGAGTTTCGTTGTATTTATCCGCGTTTCATTTATAACAGGAATATACGCGTCTTTTTTATCATTTAACTGGTACTTAATGTCTATCGAATCAGTGCGCGACATTTCTTTAGGTAAGGTTCTGGTTTGCTGAAAACGTATATTCGGATGCGTGATCTCAGGCGTAGGAAAACCGGGGATTTGGGTTTTGAGCTGATCGCGATTTTCCGGTGTGGTTTCAATAACCCCAAAATCCAAAGCTCCCGCCAAACATGCAGAAGTACATGCGGGTTTTAATCCGACCTCTAACCGATCCACGCACATATTGCATTTATGAACGTGGCCTTTTTCCATGTCGAGCTGGGGTGCATTATAAGGGCACACCCAGGTGCAATAGCCACAACCAAAACAAATTTCAGGATCTTGTAAAACGGCACCGTATTCAGCAAATTTAGTATATGCTCGGGTTGGACAACCTTTTAAACAAACAGGATCATCGCAGTGGTTACACGCCATTGAGATGTTCAAACGTGTATAATTGGGATAGGTTCCGCCTTCAACATAGCCTACGGCTCGATATGCAAGGTATGGAGGGAGATCATTTTTTTCGCTGCAGGCTGACTCACAGGCATGACAGGAAATGCAATTATCGGCGTTAAAATAAAAACCATGTTGTTTATAGCGATCAGGGTAATCACTTATTCCGCTATCACCATTAATATTAAGACTTTTACCCGCTAACGCATCTCCTGCTTTCGCCAACTCTATGTCATCACCGTATTGGTTTTTCCCAGGTGACTTTTTGTCAGACAAGAAAACATAATCGGGTTCGTCATCACGTACTTCAAACATTATTAACCCCTAAAAGGAACGTGCATCTTTATTTCGTTCGGCGGCGGTTTGTTGATCTATGGCCGCTTCGATTTTCACGGCACATTGCTTGAATGCAGGTTGTCGTGAATGCGGATCAAGCAGACCCAATGTCAATCGGTTTACACACTCATGGAAATGGAAAGGAATAAACACCATATTAGGGGCAACACGCTGGGTTAGTTGCACCATGACGACAGCATCGCCCCGCCGTGAGGTTAAACGTGCATAACTACTGTGCTCAATCCCCAGTTTTTTTGCGGAATCCGGATTCATTTCCATATACGGCGTTGGACTAAATTTGTTGATGTTGCCGACTTTACCTGTACGTGTACGGGTATGAAAATGTTCAACAACACGCCCGCTATTCATCCAGAAAGGATACTCATTATCTGGAACTTCGTTATTGTCAACAAAAGGTAAGGCCAGTAATCTTGCCTTGCCATCAGGATGTTGAAACTCCCCATGGGTATAGAGGCGTGGAGCACCTTGTTCATCGCCCTCAGAACAGGGCCATTGAATTCCACGTTGTCGTTCAATTTTGTCGTGCGACATACCAGAATAGTCGAGCATACGTCCTTTAGAAAGTTCGCGTAGCTCATCAAATACTGCAGATGATGTTTCGGGAAATTTAATTTTTCGACCTTGTTCAAAACGTTTTGCGATTTGATTAAAGATCCAGAGATCGGGTTTTGAGTCGGCATACGGCTTAATAACGTTGCGGATCAAATTTACTCGGCGTTCGGTATTGGTAAAACACCCTTCTTTTTCCGCCCAGACACCTGCTGGTAAATACACATTAGCATACTGGTTCGATTCACAGTCCTGATAGGCATCTTGCACAACCAGGAAATCCAGCTTTTCGAGTGTTTTTCGAATCCGATCAGTATTACTCATCGACGTCATCGGATTGGTGGCGATAATCCATAGGCCTTTAATTTCGCCGGTTTCAATCGCAGGAAAAATATCAGTTTGGAAAAGGCCACGCTTTTTGGGGAAAAATTCTTTATCGATCCCCCAGAATTTCGCGATGGTTTCCCTGTCTTCTTCTTTTTCCAACGCTCGATAACCCGGTAAACCCGAACAGGATGACCACTCACGTGTCCCCATCGCATTACATTGCCCGGTGATTGATAAACTGGTGCCGCCCGGCTTGCCAATATTACCTGTGACCAGATTTAAATTATTAATCGCACAAACGCCGTCGGAGCCATGGGTACTTTGGTTAATGCCCATAGTCCATATCGTCATTGCAGCCCCGGCTTTTGCGTAAGTACGTGCCACATGGCGAATGGTGTCTTCATCAATACCGCATATTTTTGACGCAATAACCGGATCATATAGTTTTACAGTTTCGTGAAAATCATCGAATCCATTGGTATGAGCTTCAATATAGGTCTTGTTTTCAAGGCCCTCATCCAGAATCACATAGACCAGACTATTTAATAAAGCCAGATCAGTACC